>DOTD01000047.1 GCA_003513005.1 Desulfotomaculum sp. | reverse complement strand
AGGCCAGCTTTTTCAGATCGTCTTTAGGTAAATTCAATTGGCCCAAAGACATAATAATTCTATTACGCGGCCCTTTTTCCGTACGGATAGTCTGGATAAGTTTATGGTTGATATAAACTTTTCCTGTCTTTTTGTTTTTTGTAGTAATAGTGGCTATATGCATATTGTTATTATAATCCAGAGACTCTGTTGTGTCAATGGCATAATAAAATAGGGTACTACATTGGTGATTTTGATGTTTTTGGACTTTTTATGAATACATGAATGCAGTAATGGTGCGGCTTATATCCAACCCATATTTATCCAGAGGGGTGTTTTGGGCTAATTATGATCTTGGGGAGGGGAAAGTTGGGTTAACTTGGGAGACTATCAAACCGGAAACACAGAAACTGCTTACTGAATACCGAATACGGATTTAGCATGACTCTGCCTGAAAGCTGGAAAGGTTATACGGGTTGTAAACAGTGAATGGGTGGGTCTGGCAGTAGGTGGTTCGCAGCCGGTGGAAACCGGCAAAATGATTTCCATCAGGCATCCGTAGTGGACTGAACAAAAGCCACGCCAGAATATTCCCATTATGATCTTTACAATAAGCCAATGGAACTCATTACAAAAGGAGGATTTTTATATTGGCGCGGCGCCTATGGGACCCAGTGATCTGGCCCGCAACAATAGCTATGTCTTTGTACTTCCGGCCCGCTACAACTACGCCTTTCCAACCGGCTTTAAAGAAGTAGAAAATATTTTGGCGGCCAGGCAGCTGAAAACCTTTGATTAAAGGTAAGCATCAACCTGTTGCTCAATTGCCAATATCTCATCTTCAGAAAGTTTCCGTCCTAGAACATTCGTTAATGCCTTTATTGAAGCTCCTATCGCTATCCGCCTGACATCCAGTATTTCATTCCTGCCTGGATTCTTCTTTGCAGTGTCGAACTTCGCGGAAGGCAAACCGGGACTTATTTTTCTGACTTGTTCGTCCATCAACTGACCATTATCTTTAATGTGTTCGTCATATCCCGAAGAAGCAATATCCTTACTTGTATTTCCATCTTCTTTTTTTTGTCTTAGTATTTTTGTCTCTTCTTTTTTTAAGTTGTATTTGGCGTGAGCGGAAGCAATTGTTTCTTCCACCACAGATAGTTCGGCCATATGGTTTTTTAGGAAAATCTTCATTTCCGGGAAGTTCGGCAGCAATGCCTTAAGTAAATCATGCTGGTTGTTAATCAGAGCCTGAAGGGCCGGCACTACCTTTATGGACACCCTGGCAAGTTCTTTATCATATTCATAACCGGAGGTAGTTAAAACATAATCTTTTTTTGTTTTCCTGGTCATACTGCACTTCCTTTAACTATAGCTTTTTATAATTTTTAATGTTTATTTATAACTACAAACTAAAGCACGAACTCAGTTGATTTTACAATGGCAACTTTATAGTCAGCTTCAAATCTGGCAAACTCCTCATCCACGTCAAAACCTGGAATGGGACTCATACAGTCCTCCAGTATAAAAAACTTTTTCAATACATCCCTGCGGTCCCGGTAATGCTCAAAAAACTGCTGGACGGACCTTAACACGCAATGTGTTTTTGCCTGTCCCGCAACAATAATCTGGTCATAATTTTCGAAAAGGCTGAGGAAAGAAAGATTCATAAAGTTGTTCCGGTCGAATTCCGGCTTGATAATGCCGTACATTTCACTCAAGGGATCTGTCCCTTTGACCAAATGAATAGGGACGGACTTCCTTGCCGCCTCGTGGGCATATAGCATATTGGCAAACTGAGCCTCCAAAGCGGCCCCTTTTGTACCCTGAATACAATGGTAGGGCCAAACAATAAGATCCAGCCTGCCATATTTCTTGAGGCCGATTAAATACTCCCGGGACTCATCCGGATTGAAAACAGCTTTCCACCTGCCTTTGTCCAGGTCTTCAAGTGTAATTACAGTATAGGGCGGGGGATTTTTTCCCCTCTCATCGACCCACCAGCAGGGATGAAAAATCTGGTGAGGAACGTGTGTATCCAAAGATACGGCTATTTTTGTAATCCCGGATAAATTATGAAACATCCAACTGGTCAGCCTTTTTACATCATCATAGGCCCCAGGAACCGGCAGTGCGCCGTCATCCATAAAATCAACCTGCAGATCAATAACAACCAGCAAAACCTTATGCTTGTCTTCAGCGGCGGGACTGACATCCGCGCTTGCGGCAAGCGGCAGAAATTCGTTTAGCTTCCTTGTGTTTTCCCTTCCGAAAGCATTTATATCCACTATTTCTTCAAATGCAAGTTTCAATGCCCATTCCCCTTATCAAAAAATTACTCCTTCTTTAGAACGCAAGCCTTTAGTAACATTTCTATAATAAAGGTTTACCTGGAATAATTCAACGTTTCAGGAAACCGTCATACAAATTTATAGTAAACTTATGTTTTATTTTATAAATCTGACAGTATAATTCCAGAAACTCCCCTGTGATTGATCTAAAATAAAACCTGCTGTTTCACCCTGCTTGACGGTAGTCGATTTTAACGGGTAATCGGGATCAGGAAAAAACTCCGTAACAGCAAGTATACCCCCGGGCTTCAACACATTTTTATCTCACTTAATGCCTTTTGTACATCGGGTATCTCCTGGAGAACAGTCACCAGATAAACCAGATCAAACGAGCCTGTGTCAAAAGGCAGAACATGAGCGCTGCTTTTTACCGGAAAGATATTCTTGAGATCCTTGAATTCAGGCCTCGACAGCTTCTTTTGCAATCGATCCAGCATGCCCTGCTGGATGTCCAGCGCATAAAGCCTGCCCTGGGCGCCAATTTCCCTGGCTGCAAAAGTAGTATATGAACCGCTCCCGCAGCCTATTTCTAAAACTGTCATCCCGGCCATTATGCCGCTGCGCCTGATTACTGTTTCAGCCGGCTGGAGCAGCCTCTTCAGGTTATTATCAATAATAAAAACCGCCAGGTATGGAAAAGGAAAATGAACCAGCTTTTTCTTGACTATTCTTGCTGCAACCTGGTGAAGAAAAACAAACGCCAAAATAACCATGACGATGATTTTTATCATTTTAAATTTCCCCGGATTCACTGGCAGTGTTCATAAGTATGCACGGCGTTATCAACGCTCTCTCACGTGATCCGCTGAATCTTCAAAGGACGCTATTTTTCACAGATAAGCTTCTTTGTGAGATGTCGTCACAGCATCAAGGCAAAACCGCTTCTTTAAATAAGTCAAGTTTTATAATAAGTCAAGCCTGGCCCCGCTATAGTCTAAAAAACTAAATCCGTGATAAAGATTGAAGAGTATCTATTTTTACGATATATTATTATCACATTAAAAAATAAAGTAGAAAAGGGGTCCGCAATGTCTGATCTGGAAAAATTAATAGAATTGGTCGAAGTAAAAAAATACAACATAGCAAGCATTCAGTTTCATCCGGGATCTCCTTCATGTATCATTGTCTTATTTTTTAACGGCCAGGGAATAGCTCCGGAAGGTGAACCGGTAATTTTTGAGACCGACGACGATGATTGCGTTGCCTATGCCAACAAAATATTCGAGGGTAATAAAGATAATATTTTCTAACAGGCTCTTCCAATATTAAAACCAAAAACACAGCACCGACATCTTTATACCTGTGTTTTTACTGCGAAACGGAAAGGAGGTGTATGAAATCAGAAAAGTATTAGGGTTTATCTTAATCACAGCCTTTATTTTTGTCTGTTTTGGACTGGCAGGCTGCTCAGGGAATAAAAAAGAAGCCAGCAATTCTTCGCAGGTCAGCGAGGGAGAAGGCGCCGGGCAGAAAGAAACAGGATCAACCTTAGCCGATCTTATCACCAGGGGACAAGAGCTGGAGGAAGGGCTATCATACGACTATACAATGACCTCCGGCGACATTAAAATGAGCGGCCGGATGTGTATGATGAAAAATAAGTTCAGGTCAGAAACAAGGGAAAATGATGTTGAAGTTATAAGCATCACGGACGGCAACACTTTTTATACCTATTACCCGGCTCAAAACATGGCTGTGAGGTTCCCAGACTTCAACAATAATGAACAAGCAGCAACCCCGGAAGACTATCTAAAAAATATAGACACGGCTAAAACCAAAGAACTGGGAACCGAAGTCTGCAACGGGGTAACCTGCAAGGTCATCACCATGACAACTCCTGGCCCAAAAATTACTACAACTTCTGGCCCAATGACAATTGAGACAAAAATGTGGATTCACGGTGAATATGGAATACCCGTCAGAATAGAGATGACGAATGCAGACGGAACCAAGACGGTACTTGACTATACCAATATCAAGATCGGAAAACAGCCGGACGAATTATTTACGCTTCCCGAGGGCGTAAAGATAACAGATATGAGCAATTTGGCGGAGAGTCTGCCTCAAATGCCGGGACAATAAACTCTTTAATAAAAATATTGCAATTTACTTTTAGCTGCTCAAACTCCCTGTCAGGGAGTTTTTCTTCGGCTAGATTACTTCAAAACCCGACTGTTTTATTGCCTCGCGCATTTTATCCACCGTAGCGACTTCCGGATCGAATGTCACGGTTGCTTTGCCCTGATCAAGATTTACCTCCGTAGATTTAACTCCGGCAACACCTGTAAGCGCCTCCTGAACCGCAGCCTTACAGTGCATACAACTCATCCCCGATACCTTAAGCGATACTGTCTGTTGGCCTGCCATTTATACTCCTCCTTATAATCAATAGTTTCTGAATTAATAATAAATCCACAGCTTCTCTTTTTTCAAGTTTCAAATTGGATTTTCCTGGTGGCCGTAAAGAAGACTGTATATCTTATAGTTCCTGAGCACTTTTCGGATAAAATGCCTTGTTTCCGGGTAAGGCGCCAAAGCAATGTCTTTCTCGGTTCCGGAAATTTCCTCGCTTTGCAGCCATTTTCTTACATTCCCGCTTCCGCCGTTATAGGCCGCCAGGACAAGAACCATATTGCCGCCAAACTCTCCGTTTAAACTGGACAAATACCACGTACCGATCAGGATATTGGTCTCAGGATCGTAAAGCTTGTTGGTGGAATATCCTTGTATACCTATCTGGTCAGCTGCCCATTTCCCCGTTTCAGGCATTATCTGCATTAATCCTATGGCGCCCTGATCAGAAAGGGCGCTTGCGTTAAAATTGCTTTCAGTCTTGATTACCGCAGCCATCAGGCAGGAATCGAGATTATACTTCTTCGCATTCCGCATAATTAAATCGTGATGGGAAAACGGGTAAAAGAAACGTCCGATGTGATCCAGATTGAAGATTATCAGCAGTAAAATCAGCGCAAAAAGGATCCGCCTTAACAAAAGCACACCACCCCGGGATTTTTAAAACTGCCTGTCAACTCCTACATCCTCTGGCAGTGTGGGCAGAAGTATGTGCTTCGCCCGCTTATCCGCAATCTGATAATGTTTGTTGAGCATACAGCGCACGGCTGGTTTTCACGGTTATGCACTTTGAGCAGGTTCTGGTAATTGCCGGCTACGCCTTCCCCGTCAACATAATCCCGCAGGGTCGTACCTCGGTTTTCAATTCCCTCCCTGAGCACATCCTGGATAGCGTGAAAGAGCCTTGTGGATTGACGCTGCGAAAAAGTATTTGATCTTTGCTGCGGGTGGATCCTGGCCCGGAACAATACTTCATCGGCGTATATATTACCCAACCCCGCAATAAAGCTCTGGTCCAGAAGGAGAGTTTTTAAGATGACCCGGCGGCTGTGCAGTTGTTTAAGCAGGTAACCGCGTGTAAATTCGCGATCAAACGGTTCCTTGCCCAGACTGCATAAACCAGGGATTTTGTCCAGGCCCGCGGCCGGAACCAGGGATATATTTCCAAAACGCCGGATGTCCGAATAGCGCAGTTGGCAGCCGTCGTCCAGGTTAATGATTAAATGGGTATGCGGCGCTATCTCCGCAGAAACGGGCAAATAAATCAGCCTCCCGGTCATCCTCAAATGTATCACCATGACCAAACCTTGAGAAAGATGCAGTAAAAGGTACTTACCCCTTCGATCCAACCCTTGAAATTTCTGCCCTGTTAAAAGTGCTTTGAATTCATCCAAACCGGGCGTCCTGATCAGCTTGGGAAGGAATATTTCTGCGGAAACCACCGACAGCCCTTTAATTCTGGCCTCGAGGGTTCGTTTAATGGTTTCTACTTCTGGCAGTTCAGGCATAACGCCCTCCTTAGAAAACTATATTTCTCTCACTTCATACCAGTTGGGCCCGGCTTTCAAATCAACAAGCAGGGGAACATCCAGAACAAGGCTATTTTCCATGCAGTCCTTGACAAGCTCCCGGACTTCCTTCATCTCCTCGACCGGGACATCAAAGATAAGTTCATCATGAACCTGGAGAATCATCCTGGTTTGAAGCTGCCGTTTTTCTAGCTCCCGGTGAATGCGGATCATCGCTAGTTTGATCAAATCCGCCGCGCTTCCCTGGATTGGCGTATTCACGGCGGTACGTTCACCGAAATTACGTACCGTCTTGTTCGGGCTGAACAGGTCGGGCAGGTAACGCCGCCGGTTCATAATCGTAGACGCGTACCCTTTGCTGCGTGCTTCTTCAACAGCGCTCTTAATGTATTCCTGAACGCCTGAATAGCGTTCAAAATAACTTTTAATATATTGTTTGGCTTCCTGGCGCGAGATGTTCGCGTTCCTGGCCAGGCCGTAATCGCTGATCCCATAGATAATTCCGAAGTTGATGGCTTTAGCCCTGCTGCGCATCTGGTTGGTAACTTCCACAACCGAAATACTGAACACTTCCGCCGCTGTTTTGGTGTGGATATCCTCTCCCTGTAAAAAGGCCTCCTTGAGATTTTCATCGCTGCTCAGATGGGCAAGCAGGCGCAGTTCAATTTGGGAATAATCGGCGGTAAGAATCAGGTTCCCTTTCTGACGGGGTATAAATACCTGCCTTATTTTTCTTCCTTCTTCCACACGGGCGGGTATATTCTGCAAATTCGGGTCCGAACTGCTCAGACGGCCTGTAGCGGTGACAGCCTGGTGAAAAGTAGTATGCAGCCTGCCTGTCACCGGATTAATCAAGGAAACCATCCCGTCCACATAAGTGGACTTCAACTTGGCCAGCATCCTGTGATCAAGTATCTTGTTCACAATCGGGTGGGAATCGGCAAGTTCTTCCAGAACGCCCGCATCAGTGGAGAATCCTGTTTTTGTGCGTCTGATCACAGGAAGCTGAAGTTTTTCAAACAAAATTTGAGAAAGCTGCCTGGTTGAATTTATATTAAACTCGCAGTCCGCAAGAGCGTAAATCTCCCGGGTAAGATCATCTATTTTTCGGGCCAGTTCATCCGATAAGTCGGCCAATTGTTCTCTATCCACCGCCACTCCTGCGGATTCCATGTCCGCCAGAACGTAAACAAGGGGCATTTCTACTTTGTAGAAAAGTTCGTCTGCTTCCTGCAGATGCAGTTTATCTTTCAGAATATCCGCCAACCGGCAGGTCGCCCGTACGCTTGTAAGCATGGAGCTATCCTCATCGCCCGGGATAATTTCTTTCAGATGCTCCAGGGCAAGATCTCTGAGCCGGTAGCCGGAGAGTCCGGGATTTAAGATATAGGCGGCGAGCATTGTGTCAAAGGACAGGTTCCCAATGGTTATTCCATTGGCCTTTAAAATGCGGATCAGCTTTTTGCCGTCGTGGGCGATTAAATCTATACTCCTGTCTGTGCAAATCGCCTTTAAAGCCTTCAGGCCCTGCCCGGTTAAGGAAAAAACTGCCGTCTTAATTTCCGGCCCGTCTTGAGTTTCCCCGGCAGAAGGGAATGCAAATACCGCCCTCTCAGCCCCGCCGTCAAAACTGCCGTTTACGGCCAGGGCGGCGCATCCGGCCCGCCGCACTTCTTCAACCAGCGTTTCCAGATCTTCCGGTTTTTCAACCGGGTATAAATCGTCGCTTGTTGTTTTGGCGTACTCCGCTTCCTTGAACAGACTGCCCGTATCCCTTGCCTGCTTCTTGTTTTTAGGTTTCTGGCCGGTCTGTGTAAGTGAGCGGATCAAACTCTTAAACTCGTATTTGCCGCAGAATTCGATCAGCTTTTTGTAATCGGCCCCCGGCCATGTGTAATCACTGATTTCTTCCTGTAAAGGGACATCCTTAATCAGCACAGCCAGCTGTTTTGATAAAACAGCCTGTGAGGCAAACGGTTCAATTTTCCCCCTTTGCTTTTCGGGAAGTTCAGCCAGATTGCCGAGTATGTTTTCAAGGGTTCCGTATTTTTGCAAAAGCACGGAAGCCGTTTTAGGCCCTATTCCCGGAACGCCTGGTATATTGTCCGATTGGTCGCCGGTTAGACCTTTAAGATCCGCAAAGAAGGCCGGCAACACTCCATAACGCTCCCGGACCTTTTCCTCAGTATATTCTTCGAGTTCCGTAATCCCTTTTTTAGTAAGCAAAACCTTGGTCAGCGGCGAAACCATTTGAAGCGCATCCTGGTCGCCAGTCAGGATGAGGTTTTTCATGCCAGCCCTTTCTGAGAGAACCGCCAGCGTACCTATTAAATCATCAGCCTCATAGTTGTCATATTCAGAAATCCTGATGCACATTGCCTGTAAAAATTCCTTGATTAGCGGGAACTGCGGACGAAGCTCCTCGGCGGTAGGCTTTCGTTTAGATTTATATTCCCCGTAATCGCTGTGTCTAAAGGTAATCTTGCCCTTGTCAAAACATACCGCGACAAACTGCGGTTTACGGTCGGATAAAATTCGAAGAAGCATGTTGGCAAATCCATAAACCGCGTTTGTAAAAATCCCCTGGCTTGTAGTAAGCAGCGGCAGGGCATGGAAAGCTCTGTGAGCCAGGCTGTTCCCATCAATAATCAAAAATAATCCGGAATTCAAAATCCAGCACCCAGCCTATGGTTTTCAAATTTAATAAATAAGTATTTCACCGCAAGGCTTTAAAAATCCTTTTTATCATCTGTGTCGAAACAAATCATACACCGCATAGAAGGAAAAAAAACTTTCAGGGCGAATTACGAATAATAATGGAGTGATTAAGTTGCTTAAAAAGTCGGTTGCTTTAATTCTTTTGATTTTTCTGATGTTTTTCCCTGTACTGCCGGCGCCGGCCGCCGATGACATTGAGCAGGGAATATCAACTATTCAAGAAATCATGGAGTACATTGATGAGAATTATATAACACCCACTGATATTAATTCCCTGACCCAGAACGCTATAGAAGGGATCATTGATTCATTAAATGATCCGTATACAGAGTACCTGAGCCCGGATACGCTCGAAGAATTCTCCAGTTCTTTAGAGAATCAATTTACAGGTATAGGAGTCGAACTTGAAATCAGTCCGCCCTATCCCATTATTAAAAAAGTAATTGAGGATTCCCCCGCACAGGAAGCCGGCCTGAAAAAAGATGATTTAATTATTACTATAAACGGGATGGATATTGCGAAACAGCCCCTCTGGGATGCGGTCGGCAAGATCCGCGGCCCGGAAGGAACCTTTGTCAACTTGGGCATAAGGCGCTCCGGTGAAAGCGATTTCAACGTGAATATAGAAAGAGCTTCAATAAGCGGTCCGACGTGTGATTGGGAAGTTTTATCAGGCAACACAGGTTATATTTCTGTCCGTACCTTTTCCAGCCGCACAGCGGAAGAATTTAATACAGCATTAAGTCAATTGAAAGAAAAAGAAGTAAATGGCCTGGTTCTGGACCTGCGCAGCAATCCCGGCGGCTATCTGCAGGCGGCCGTTGACCTGGCGGACAATTTTCTTCCGGATAAAAGCCTTGTTGTAACAACTTTTTACCGTGACGGGCATAAGGATAAGTATTATACTTCCGGAGATAACGAAAAATTGGACCTGCCGGTAGTTATTCTGGTTAATGAATATACAGCCAGCGCCTCCGAAATTTTGGCAGGAGCCATCAGGGACTATGAAAAAGCATCTCTGGCGGGAGTTCGGACATACGGCAAGGGAGTAATCCAGGAAGTGATTCCCCTTCAAAACGGCGGCGCCTTGAAAATTACTGTAGCTGAATATCATACTCCCGACGGATATTCAATAGACAAAAAGGGCCTTATCCCGGACAGGCTGGTTTCTACTCCGGAACTCCAGTTGGCGGCCGCCCTGAGAATGTTAAACTCTTCCGGCAAGCAGGAAGTAACCCTGGATTTAAAAGAAGAAAGCATGTCGGTAAACAAGGAAATAACTGGAGTATATCTTGAGCCCCTGACAGACGGCGGAAGGGACTACCTTCCCTTGCGCCTCGTGCTGGAAGCTTTTGGCTACTCCGTAGAATACCAGGCGAGCAATGAAAGCCTGCTTGTTAAGAACGGGAAGAACAATATGGTATTACCCTTGAAAAATGGTGGCAATACTCTTATTAACAATGTTCAGGTTAATTTAGACGGAGCGATATTAATCAGAGAAGGACGAACATATCTTAATATAGAAATATTAAAGACGCTTAATATTAAAGTCTTTAAAAATGGGACCGAAATAATACTTGAAGAAGATTAAATCCTTTAGGCTGGCTGAACGTTTGCAGTGCATCAGGAGGTGCAGAATGAAAAAGAAAAACAAGGATACCTGCCCGTGCGGCTGCGGCAAATCCTTTGCGCTATGCTGCGGCAGGTTGACAAAAGTAGTTTCGATAGAGCAATTCGGTTTAAAAAAAGCAGGCCAGCAGCTCCGGCGCAAACTTGGCGCCTTTACCGACCAGCCGTTCTTGGCCCGGGAGGTCACGCGGGCGCAAAAGATATATCTGGATAAGATCAGCAATGAAATGATCGAACGATATGATGAATTTATTCTTGAGCGCTGTTTTGAATGGCTAATCTTCGATTACATGCTGATGACCGGCGAAACGATCATTGAGATGTTCCAAAGAAGCCCGGACCTGACCAAACAGGAACAACAGCTCCTACGGGAGTGGTCCCAATCCAGGATTTCCCTTTACGAGGTAGAAAACATTTCTTCCAAGGATGTTTTAACCCTGCGCGAACTCATCGGCGGAGCTCAAATAACTGTTTGCGATCCCAACGCCGCGCAGGAACTGGATCAGGGAATGGTTCTATTCATGCGTGTGCTTAAAGTAGGAGACGAATATGAATTTTCAACCAGCGGCCTGACCCTGCCGGCTTTCTGCAAGGACTTGCTTTTGGAAAAAATAAAAAATGATTTGGAATCATATTGTTCTAAGAAAAGCATCCCCGTCTCCGAAGGAATAAACATATACCTGAAAGACAATGCCTGTCAGCTTAACTCCTGGGTAATCGAAATGAACATGAACTACCCAGTTCCTATATCTATTGATGGAAAAAGCGGCCAGGACATACAGGAATCTGAAGAAGATTCGCTTTCCAGCGAGATAGCCCGTGAGATAACAAATGTCCTGCTTGATGAATATTATGATCGCTGGGTCGACTGCCCGATATCCGCGTTGAACGGCCTTACTCCAAGGCAGGCCTGCCGCACTTCCGAAGGAAGAAAGTTTCTTAAGGAAATACTCTATGAACTTGAACAGGTAGAAATAGAACGGGAGTGTAACGGCGAACCGTACTACGACTTCCGCAAAGTATGGAAAAAACTTGGCCTGTCCAGGGGGAAAACCAGCAATAACGGCACTAATCTTTACCTGGTTAAAAATGAATCCGACACGGTTGATTGGCCTCGAAATCACACTGATTGCCAATGGCCGTACCCCAGTTACGCGCAAGTTGCCCTTCAAGTCCTGGAAGATTTATCGACGCGGGGCTGCAGCCGGAACCAGCTCAATTCCGCCCTGCGCCTCTGGCACGATTTCTGCTGGACAGAACATCCCGCTATCCGCAAATCCAACGTTTGGGTAGCCACGATAATCTATACCATAGCCAGGCTCGAACTCGACCGTAAGGTTAACCAACAGGAACTGGCTGAAAAGTATGGAATCGCGCCTTCAACAATCTCAAGTAACTTTCGCAGACTGTGCCTCACCCTTGAACTGCTGGATTATGACCACCGTTACTCCACTCATAAACCAGCCGTTCCAGATATAAATGTCGATTATTCCTTGCTGGCCAGGATCTGGAAAAACAACAGGATCTAAATTCCATACCGGAGGTAAATATTTGTCCGATATGTCTTTTGCCGGCCTGCTGGCAGCAATTGCCGAAAGCACTGTGGAATATATCTCGTCACTCGGGTATTGGGGGCTTTTTATCGGGATGGCCATTGAAAGCGCAAATATCCCCTTACCCAGTGAATTAATTCTTCCCTTCGGCGGTTATCTCGTTTCAACAGGAAAGCTGCAATTCGTCCAGGCAGCGCTGGCAGGCACGCTGGGGGGAATTGCAGGTTCCATTCTATCTTACTTTTTAGGGCTCTGGGGCGGGCGCCCGTTTCTTTTGAAATACGGGCGATATATCGGAATCTCACAAAAACATTTTGACCAGGCCGAAAGCTGGTTTTTGCGCTATGGGGAAGTTACGGTTTTTTTCACCCGCCTGATGCCGGTAGTCCGCACTTTTATATCCCTTCCAGCCGGTATTTCCGGGATGAATTTTTGGCGCTTTGTTTTTTATTCCTTCATCGGCTCTTTGCCATGGTGTTTTTTTCTGACTTACCTTGGTCTGAAAATGGGCCAGAACTGGGAAGACTTGAAGTACTGGTTCCACCGGCTGGACGTAGTCGTTATTGCTGCAATCGTCATTCTGGTTATTTTTTACTGTCTCAGAAAGAAAAGAAACTGATTTTCCTGCGTCCTATCAACATTCCTGCGTTTTGCCCCGTCTTTCTCCTCTTTTATCCTTATTTTATTGTTTTTCACAAATCATTCCTTTCATAAAACCGCCGGCCAAAGTCGACAATAACTTAGAAGGGGATGAATTTTTATGCTTCTAAGGGCCTTTTTTATTGTTCTGCTTCTATCCTTTGCAGTCCCTCATGCTTCTTATGCCAAACCTCCTTCAATAAGCGCCGACGCCGCCGTAATGATGGATGAAAAAACCGGCCGGTTATATTTCGAAAAGAATCCATTAAAGCAGCGGCCGCCGGCCAGCCTGACTAAAATTATGACCGCAATAATCGCCCTGGAAAACAGCAGTCCGGGTGATGTAGTTACTGTATCCAAAAACGCCGCTTCTGTTTACGAAGGGCAGACAATCAGCCTGCGTACCGGCGATAAAATCACCCTGGATAACTTACTGAAGGCGGCTTTAGTCTATTCAGCCAATAACAGCACTGTGGCTATTGCGGAGCATGTGGCGGGCTCGGAAAAAATATTTCTGGAAATGATGAACGAAAAAGCAAGGCTTATTGGGGCTGTCAATACGCACTTTACCAACACAAACGGTTATACACACCCCAACCACTACTCAACCGCCTGCGACCTCGCCCTGATTACCAGGTATGCCCTTAACAATCCGGCATTCAGAAAATACGTCCGCAGCAAAGAGGCAAATGTTGAGTGGATTGAACCAAAGAAAAGTGAAAAAATAAACAGCACCAATCGGCTGCTTGGAGGAAGCTATCCCGGCATTGAAGGAGTCAAAACAGGCTCGACTTCCGCCGCCGGCAACTGCCTGATTGTCCTGGCCAACAGGGACGGCCGCAGCTTGATCACCGTTGTCCTGGACTGCTACGACCGCTACCAGGATACCATGGCTGTTCTGGACTACGGGTTTAACCAGATTGTCTCGTTGGAACTGTGCAGTACAGATAAGACATCCGCATACCTGCCGGTCCGGGGAGGAAAGGAATCCAGCGTTGCGCTTGTAGGAGAGAAAAATCACACAATTGATCTGCTGCGCAGCGACCTTCCCATGTTAAAAAGAAAGCTGGACCTCGTTCCAGACATCTCAGCGCCTGTATCTTACAGGCAAAAGCTGGGCAAAGAGTCATTCTATCTTGGAGATAGAAAACTTGCCAGCATCGACCTTGTAGCCGAAAAACAGATTCCGCGCAAAGGCCTCGGCGCCCGGTTATACGAAAAGATATTCGGCAGCCAGAGTTAACCTATTGACATTCCCGCCGATTTTCGTAATAATAAGTGATGTACGTGACGTGGGCGGGTAGTTCAGTGGGAGAACGCTTGCTTGACACGCAAGAGGTGGTTGGTTCAATTCCAATCCCGCCCACCAGTAATGCCATGGTTTTAGGGATCATTTTATATCAACTTTTTTGACAAATTTTATACCAGTAAAATTTTAAAACAATTTAAAAGAAATAAAGAAAGCCGGGTGTCGCTCCCCGGCTTGTTGTATAACACCCGGAGATTTATTTAAATACGTAAAAGAGGAGGTCTCTGACGATGCCGCGCAAGTTCAAGGTTATCCTTACCTGGGATAATGATGCCCAGGTTTATGTTGTAACAGTTCCCGCACTACCTGGCTGTCTTACTCAGGGAAAGGACAGAAAGGAAGCATTGGAACGGATCCAAGAAGCTATAACGGGCCATATTGAAGCCCTAAAGCTGATAGGACAGACTGTCCCTCAGGGAGACGTTGAGTTTGCTGAAGTACAGGTCAGCGTTTTATGACCAGGATACCCAGGGTCACAGGTAAGAAGGTTGTATCAGCCCTTAAAGCCGCTGGCTTTGTTATAATAAGAGTAAGCGGGAGTCATCATCACTTGTATAAGCCGGGTAGCAACCTGGTAACAGTGCCTGTTCATGCCGGGGAGACTTTAAGCCCTATACTTATCAAAAGTATTTTAGAACAGGCAAGCCTCACCTTTGAAGAGTTCATAAAACTGCTATAAATAAGATCCACCCTACCACACTAGGCTGAAGCTTGACAAGCAAGAGGTGGTTAGTTCAATTCCAATCCCGCTAAGGCTCAATTTGTTTTCAGAACTTTCGCATTACCCCGCTTAGCCGTTTCTCAACACCTTCTTCCTATACCGGCAGTAGTCTTTCTGTGTTGTTAACAGTAATATGGTCCAACTTTTTTAATGCCTTTATAAACATAAGTAATTCCTTGGCCGTATGTTACTGCCATTATCTACACAATTCATTTCTGCTGACTGTTCCTCTGTTAGCTTCCTTTCCTGAAGAAGTTTTTTAGTTCCTCAAGAGGTACTTTGCTAGGATAGGCAATGCAATTCTTGTTTGGCCTACCTCCTTTTCATCATTCTACCTCAAACCGTACAAATGTTGTCTTTGCTGAACTTCTCTTCATGCCAATGCAAAAATGCAGTTAATGGGCACTAATGCAGTCAAGATTTTGTCAATAAGCTAATCTTCGTGTAAACTCATTTTTCTGGCATGAATCTTGCTACATATAGGTGAGATTTCAGATTAATAGATAGGGGCACTTGACCTGCAAATCCGCATTAAAGCAAAGGCGCAGCTTTAAGCAATTGACGCAAAGGGAGGTGATCCGGCCCAAGAAAAAGAGGCTGTCGGCATAGAGGCAACTATGGCGCCATATGTTCGTATTACAGGTTGTCCCGGGAAATGAGAAAAAACAAGCTTGAATATTTAGAAAGGGAAAAGGAACAGAAGAGGTGTAAAATCCATGTATTTATTTGCCATTGCTGTATTTTTACTGACTTATGCGGTTATCGTATCAGAAAAAGTTCACCGAACGATCGCAGCTTTAATTGGCGCCGGTTTGCTTGCGCTGTCCGGTGTCCTCAGTGTGGAAGACGCTATCCATTATATCGACTGGAACACCCTCGGCCTGTTAATCGGGATGATGATCATCGTAGGAATTACACGCAACACAGGTATATTTGAATATATGGCCGTCAAAGCCGCTAAATCGGTGCAAGGCAATCCCATCAAGATTATGATGTCCATGGCCGCGGTTACTGCTGTAACATCTGCCTTTTTAGACAATGTAACCACGGTATTGTTAATCGTACCGGTAACTTTCGCGATTACCAGCCAGTTAAAAGTTAATCCCGTTCCGTTTCTAGTTGCCGAAATTATTGCCTCAAATGTCGGTGGCACAGCCACGCTGATCGGCGATCCGCCCAATATTATGATCGGCAGCTCAACCGGTCTAGGGTTTATGGATTTTGTAGCAAATTTAGCACCTGTAATTATAATCGTACACATCGTTACAATTGTCATATTGGCCCTGATTTACAGAAAACAGTTAGTAACAACTCCGGAACTGCAAAAGGGCATAATGAAAATGGACGAGAAACAGGAAATAAAAGACAGCCATTTGCTGAAACAGTGCATAGTCGTACTTGCTGTAACCATAATAGGATTTGTCATTCACCAGTACATCCACATGGAATCCTCTGTTATCGCATTAAGCGGCGCTACTCTGCTTTTACTGCTGTCCTGCCGGGAAGATCCGGAACAAGCCCTGCATGCTGTGGAGTGGCCGGTGATATTCTTCTTTACCGGTTTGTTCTTAGTTGTCGGCGGAATTGAGAAGGTAGGTGTTATTGAAGCCATAGCCCGCTTTACTATTGATATTACCAACGGACTGCTTGTGCCTGCCAGTATGCTTATCCTGTGGATTTCCGCCATTGCCTCGGCTTTTATTGACAACATACCGTTTGTGGCTACGATGATTCCGCTGATTAAAGATATGGGCAGGCTGGGAATGTCGGGTGACATAAACCTTTTATGGTGGGCTTTGTCTTTGGGCGCCTGCTTGGGCGGCAACGGAACAATCATCGGCGCTTCGGCTAACGTCGTGGTCTGTGGAATGGCTGAAAAAAGAGGTGTCCCGATTACATTTATCAGCTATATGAAAGTAGCTTTCCCCACAATGATTGTTTCCATCATCATCTGTATGGTCTATTTGCTCTTCTGGTATCAATATCACGGATTGGGCTTAATTATCGGTACACTGGTAATAGGCGCAATACTTTATGTAATTTCTGTTCCATTGAACAATTTCTTGAGCAGAAACGCAACTGCCCAAAAAAAATCTTCAAAAGCGTAATCAAAGGAGGGCGAAGCAGTGTTTAAAAGAATACTGGTTGCCTATGACAACGGCGACAAGGCCAAAAAAGCTGTAGAAGAAGCGATTGAAATCGCCAAAGACGGTAATGGGGAGATCTGCCTGTTGTCTTCAGTGAAAATGCCCGGCTTCATCACAACCGTGACTACCCCTGATATGATCAAGGACCTGCAGGAGGATACCCGTAAGTATTTTACCGAAGTGCTGAAAGGATATGAAGAGAAAATTATTAATGAAGGTATTAAGGCAAGTTTTGTTATTTTAGACGAGAGCCCCGGCAAAGGTATTGTCCGTTATGCGGAAAAAGAGAATTTCGACCTGATTATTATGGGCTCGGCCAACCGGGGGACCGTGGAAAGGATCTTCCTGGGATTAGGCAGTGTCTCCAATTATGTACTGCAGCATGCTAAATGTCCGGTACTGGTTGTTAAAGGATAAAACTGAATCATTGAAAACTCCTTTTATGCAAGTCTTTCATAAATTAGAAAAGCCCATGTTTTAAGTCTGAGAAACATGGGCTTTAAAAAACACCAGGCGAATCAATCATAATGACCACATGCATGCACGAAACCGGCCGCTCTTTCTTTTGCGGCAAAATAGGTGTGGTAAAGCAAAACCTGGCACATGAAAAGCATATTTAAAAGCCTTGCCGTGATATGTTGCTGGACCAGGAATGGATATATTAAAATAAAGACAAGAATAAACATGACTACTTGGACGGGCTTTCAAAGAAAGCAGGAAAAACTTTCGATGGTGTGTGAAAAATGACTGATCAGGATACAACCTCATCTAATCTGAACGGCAAGAAACGCGGCAGGATGACAGTTTTCCTCGGGGTATCCGACGGCGCGGGCAAGACATACGCCATGCTTGACGCGGCCAGGGAACGGCTTGCCGAGGGCATAGACGTTGTTATCGGTTTGGTGGACACTCATGGAAGTATGGAAACAGATACCCTGCTCAAAGGCTTGCCTGCACTTGCACGTCGGCGTCTTGCTTACGGGGAAGAGAAATTCGAAGAAATAGACCTTAATGCCATTCTTGACCGCCGTCCCGGTCTTGTACTGGTGGATGATCTGGCGCACATCAACATACCAGGGTCAAATCATACCTACCGCTACCAGGACGTTGAGGAATTGCTAACAGCTGGTATTAACGTCTACACAACCATAAACATTCAACATATTGAAACATTAAATGATATCGTAACCAGGATAATAGGAACTGCAGTAAAGGAAACCGTACCTGATAAATTTTTAGAATCCGCCTTTCAGATTCAACTGGTTGACATTCCTCCCGAGGAACTCATCCGGAGGCTGAAAGATGGCAAGGCATATATGCCCGGCCAGGATGAAGAAGCCCTCCGGAGATTCTATCGCCCCGGAAATATCAACGCTCTAAGGGAATTGGCTTTACGCTACACTGCGAAAAGGGTTAGCTATGCGCTCGAAACATATATGGAGGATCACAGCATTGAAGGCCCATGGCCGACTGGAGACCGGATCATGGTCTGCGTCAGCCCCAGCCCGTTTTCGGCACAGTTGATCAGGATGGCCGGACGAATTGCGGAAGGCATGAAGGCGGAGTGGCTGGCCGTTTATGTTGAAACCCCAAGGCGTTCTCCTCCAAATGAAGCCGAAAGAAATCTCCTGGCCAGGAACCTGCAATTAGCCGTTGATCTTGGCGCTGAAACAATAACACAAACCGGCAATGACATTGCCGGGGAACTGCTGGAATTGGCCAGGAAGCGCAATGTATCACAGATATTAATAGGTAAGTCACTGCGCACTGCATTTTGGGAGTGGACACACAGTTCAATTGCTGACAATGTAATCAGGCGGAGCCGCGGAGCAGGTATTTATGTAATTCCGAATAAACCAAAAGCGGAAAAGCAAAAAAAACTGCCTTTCCCCACCTTGAGGATTCCACTCATCAACCATCTTTTACCTCTGGTGACAATGGCTTTATTCGCCGTCTTGGTCGGTCTTGTCTATCCATACGTCGGTTTGGTAAATGTCGCAATGATTTTAATACTGCCTATTTTATTCAGCGCAGTCAAATGGGGAACAGGTCCGGCGGTTACGGCTGCGGTTGTCTGTTCGCTGATTTTTGACTATTTCTACATACCTCCTGTCCCCGGCTTTATACCGGCAGACCTGCCCTATCTTTTCTCCCTGGTTGTTTTTATAATAGTTGCGCTGCTGACTGGAACTCTTTCAGGCCGTCTCCAACAGCAGGTAATCAGCTCCAGGCGGCGTGAAACAAGAATGGCGGCGCTATACTCGTTAAGCCGGGATATCGTAGCAGTTTCGGAAATTAATCCGGCAATGGAAATTGTAGCCAGAAGAATATCAGAAACTACTGATTCCCAGGCAGCCGTACTACTGCCGGATCAGAACGGAAAGCTGGAACTCAGGGCAGGCGCTTCTTCACAGGACTTCCTTAATGACAGCGAATTGGCCGTTGCCAGGTGGGCTTTTGAGCGTGGTGAGATAGCCGGAAAAGGCACAAGAACATTGAACAGCGCTGTCGGGCTATATATACCACTCAGAACCGAGCAGTATTCCCAAGGAGTTCTATGCATAAAGCTTGACATCAAGGAACGATACCTGCAACTGGAACAAAGGCGGCTGCTGGAGGCTTTTGCAAACTTAACTGCGCTCTTAGTCACCAGGATAAAGCTTGCCGAACTGGCCAAAGAATCTCAATTGGCAGCCGAATCCGAGAGGCTCCGTACCGCTCTGTTTGATTCCCTCTCACACGATCTGCGTACACCGCTGGCTTCTATAATCGGCGCTGTGACATCGATTCTTGAAGGTGAGGGATTTTTTAGTCCTGAAGCCAGTCATGATCTTTTGCAAACAATTAAGCAGGGAGCTTTACGGATGAACAGGTTTGTCGGCAATCTTCTTGATATGGCTAAACTGGAGAGCGGACTAATCCGCTTGAATAAAGACTGGTGCGATATTCGGGAAATAATCGGGGTTGCGGTAAGAAACATGAAAGACCCACTGCGCGACAGACCCCTTAAAATAGAGGTTTCGCCCGACCTGCCCCTGGTTAAGGTTGATTTTGTTTTACTGGAGCAGGTGCTGGTTAATCTGCTGGATAACGCTATTAAATACTCCGCTACGGGAAGTGAAATATGCATATTCGCCAGTCATGACAACAAACAGGTTAAGGTAACTGTAACTGATTATGGACAGGGAATTTCAGTTGAAGACCTGGATCATGTTTTCGATAAGTTCTACAGGCTTAAGTCACCCCATCAGGTTAGCGGCACAGGTCTCGGCCTGGCAATCTGTAAAGGGCTAATCGAAACTCATGGAGGAAGCATTTGGGCATCCAACAATCCCAGCGGAGGTCTGGACGTCAGCTTCATTTTGCCGCTTGGCGAGGCAGTACCCTGTAAGCCTGTTGATATTGACGGGGAGGAAAATAATGATCACTAAAGGAGCGCGCATCCTGGTCATAGATGATGAAATAGAAATCAGAGGGCTGCTGAAAGTGGCTTTGTCAGGTCACGGCTTTGAAGTCAAGGGAGCGGCGACCGGCCGGGACGGCCTTGATGAAATTACAGCTTTTAAGCCGGAACTGGTTATCCTTGACCTGGGATTGCCGGATCTAAACGGCCTGGAAGTGCTGAAAAATCTGCGCGAGTGGTCCGGTATTCCGGTAATTATTCTTTCTGTTAAAGGCCAGGAAAACGACAAAATAGCTGCTTTAGATGCCGGAGCAGATGACTATGTAACCAAGCCTTTCGGGATGGGTGAACTGTTGGCCAGGATAAGGGCGGCTTTGCGCCATGCGGCCGGTACTGAAGATGAGCCTGTATTGGTTTTTGACGACTTGACCATTGACTTTGCCCGCCGCTATGTAACCGTCAACAACAGGAAAATTAGACTTACCCCTACAGAATATGAATTGCTTAAGAACCTGGCTTTAAATGCCGGCAAGGTGCTGACTCACAAGCATCTAATCCGCGCTGTCTGGAAAATGACATATGAGTACGATACCCACTCCCTGCGGGTATATATAGGCCAGCTGCGTCGTAAGATTGAAGCCGACTCATCATATCCCCGCCATATTATTACGGAACCGGGTGTTGGATACAGGCTTTTATAATCATGATTTACTTAATTTATAGATAACTTTGTCTAAACGGTCAGGTAATCCAGCCAGGTTGCCTATTTAAATCTCTTCTTTGTTTACCCCGCCAGAAATAAAAACCCACTTATCTTTCATCACTTACTTAAAACTGACCCTTCCGGGTTTATAATAAATATATGAGGTAGTATTCCTTACAGTATCGCAAAAAGGAGGGAGAATGATAGAAAAAAATTGGCATGCGCTAGACGTTGGATCATTACAACAGGAATTTAAAACTGACTTGGAAAGAGGACTGAATACAGAAGAAGCAGACGCCCGTTTAAAAACATTCGGCCCTAACGCCCTGGAAGAAGAACCTCCCCGAAGTTTTTTTGTAATGATTTATAACCAGCTCAAAGATGTTCTTGTTTTGATTCTAATTGCCGCTGCTCTTATTTCAGCGTTCATCGGTGAGTGGAGAGACTCTATAGTTATCCTGATCATTGTAATCCTCAATGGAACAATAAGGTCAATTAAAGAAAACAAAGCAAGATATGCCATGAAGGCTTTAAAAGACATGACTAAACCATTAGCTAAAGTAATTAGGGGCGGTAATTTATTACAGATTTCCTCGGAAAAGGTTGTCCCGGGTGATTTGTTTTTAGTTGAAGCAGGTGACTTTGTTCCGGCCGACTCAAGGCTGATTGAAGCAGCTTCCCTTTATGTTGATGAATCCGCTTTAACCGGAGAGTCTATACCGGTCGAAAAGGATACAGCTGTAATTAACACCGGCCAGTTGGCTGTAGGTGACAGAAAAAATATGCTTTTCATGGGTACTGCTGTGACCGGCGGCCGGGGTAAAGCGCTTGTTGTTGAGACAGGAATGAAGACTCAGTTGGGACGAATCGCTGAACTGCTTGAAACAGCGGAAGAAGAATCAACACCTTTGCAACAGCGTTTAGCCAGTCTGGGTAAAGTCCTTGGCATAGCGGCAGGGGCGATAGTGGTCGTTGTGCTTGCTTTGGGACTGTATCGTGGAATACCGCTGCCGGAAATGTTTATGGTATCCATCAGTCTGGCTGTAGCCGCAGTACCTGAAGGGCTGACCGCAGTGGTAACAATCGTACTGGCCATGGGCGTGACCAGAATGAGCCAGCGCCAGGCTATTATCAGGAGGTTGCCGGCCGTTGAGACACTAGGCGCCGCAACGGTAATTTGCTCGGATAAGACTGGTACGTTGACCAAAAATGAAATGACCGTTACCGGAATTTTTGTCGCAGACAGCTTTTTTCAAGTAACCGGAAGCGGTTATGAACCGGAAGGAAAGTTTTTAGATAAGAATGGCAAAGAAATGTCCTCTTTGGATACAAATTTGGATCTGCTCCTGTTAGGCGGGCTTTTAAACAGCGATGCCCAGCTGGAACAAACGGATACCGGTTATCAAGTAGCCGGCGATCCTACCGAGGTAGCGCTGGTAGTTGCTGCCGCCAAAGCAGGTATAACAAAAAAGGAAACCGAAACAAAATACCCCAGGTTAGCTGAGATACCCTTCGATTCAAACCGTAAAATGATGACTACATTCCACCTTCTAAGCGGAACTGTTCAGTCCTTTACCAAAGGTGCGCCTGATGTGCTGCTGTCCCGCTGCAGCAAGGTACTGTCGGCAAAAGAGCCTGTCCTTCTGGACGAAGGCATCCGCAAGCACCTCCTGGAGGTTAATTCCGGGTTTGCATTGCAAGGGCAAAGAGTATTAGCCCTGGCTACCCGGCTGTGGCCTGAAGTGAAGGAGAACTATCCAAAGGAATCAGACACAGCGGAACGTGATTTGACCTTTATCGGCTTCTACGCTATCCAGGATCCTCCGCGACCGGAGGCTAAAGAAGCGGTTGCGGTCAGCCGCGGGGCAGGCATCCGTTCAATAATGATAACTGGTGACCACCGGGATACCGCAATCGCTATTGCTAAAGAATTAGACTTACTGCAGCCGGGTGACGAAGTGATGACCGGCGACCAGATTGAAATGATAGACGAAGAAGGATTGAGAAAGGTTGCCAATAAAGTCGCCGTTTATGCCAGGGTATCACCCGAGCATAAATTACGCATCGTCAGCGCTCTAAAGCATCACGGACATGTCGTGGCCATGACCGGTGACGGCGTGAATGACGCCCCGGCTCTTAAAAGGGCTGACATCGGGGCGGCGATGGGAATCAGCGGGACCGAGGTAGCCAGGGGGGCTTCAGATATGGTGCTGCGGGATGATAATTTTGCCACCATAGTTAAAGCAATCGAGGAAGGAAGGACTATATATAATAACATACGCAGCAGCGTACAATTTCTGCTTTCCTGCAACGCAGGAGAAATTATAACCATCTTTGTCGCCTTATTGCTTGGTTTAGGAAATCCCCTGACACCTATCCAAATACTATGGATGAACCTGGTCACGGACGGAGCCCCTGCCCTGGCCCTTGGGCTGGAACCACCTTTAAAAGGCCTCATGAAGAAACCGCCCCGTAATCCCCGGGAAGGCCTGTTTGCCGGGGGCATGGGCGCCAAAATACTCTGGCAGGGCTTTGTTATAGGAGCTATGTGCCTTGTATGTTACTTCATTGGCTTGCGCCAGGGTCTGCCGGTAAAACAGGTGCACACCATGGTTTTCGCAACCTTATGCATGTGCCAGCTGGTACATTCCTTCAACGTCAGGAGTCTGGATCAGTCACTCTTCAGCATAGGCTTCTTCACAAATCGCAGTCTTGTCCTTGCCAATGTGCTTTCCGTTTCGGCATTATTATCAGTAATATTCGTCCCTTTCCTGCGTGACATGTTTGGAACCGAACTGCTTCAGCTTAATAACTGGCTGCTTGTTCTTGGCTTAAGTATTGTGCCGCTAGTTGCAGTCGAAATAAGCAAAGCGATCGGAAAGTTATCTATTACTGCGCAGAAAAAAAATAAGTAGACAAATAGCCTCTGTCAATAGGCAAGAATTGGCGGAGGTTGAAGTTATATAAAATATGGCCGGCAGCCTACAAAATCACTGATCTGCCGCAGCAGCGCCTGACTTTTTGCCCGGTAGATTGCTGGATGAGACAGGTATTCTTCTAATTCAGGCAAAGCTCCGGGAAAATACTGGCGGTAGGCTGTTTTTAAGCGGTGCATGACCGCAGGGTAGGGATTCAAATTGTCCAGCAGGATTTCTTCAATGCCGGTTTCGTGAAGAGTCTTCAGTAAATCCGTTAGAGATTCCTCGGAATCCGACAATCCCGGAAGCAGCGGGGCTATAAAAACCCACACAGAAACACTGGCCTCGACTAGTTTCCGGGCTGCGGCGATACGCTGGTTTGGCAAAAAAGCGCCGGGTTCAAGCACCCGGGCAACTTTATGATCCATGGTAGTAATCGTAAATCCGACCTCGCAGTCCTGCAGTTGTTGCAGTAACGGAAGGTCCCTCTGAACAAGGTCCGATTTTGTTAGAATATTGACCTGAAGCCGCTGGTAGTCGGCCAGCGCTTTGAGAACGGACCGTGTGATTTCGTAACGGATTTCGACCGGCTGATAGGCGTCGGTCACACTGCCCAGCAGGACCCTGCCTTCGGGCCTCGTCCGGCGGCTGCCCAGCTGTTTGGCGAGCGCTTCAGGGAAATTTACCTTAACGTCAAGGAATTCGCCCCACTTTTCCCGGTGGCCTGTAAAACGGCACATAAAGGAAGCGTAACAGTAAATGCAGCCGTGAACGCAGCCGACATAGGGATTCATGCAGTATTCATACCCTGGAATCCCCGTCTTGCTTAAGGCTGTTTTGCACAAGATTTCCCTTGTTACAATTTTTCCCTGCAAAGCAATCATCCCTTTCCCTGTTCCGGCTGTGCACTTGTTGTTCGTAAAATGGTATTCCCCTGCTTCCATTCATCTTTCACCTCTTACATAAAGATAACCCGAAACAGCCTGTTACGGAAGCCGGAGTACGCTGTATTTTTCTTGGATGTTCCAAAGAAATTAATTATCTTTTATTGTTTACGATTAAGGGTATTTATTTTCTTCAGGCGATTTTTTATAATAAAAGTTCTTTACTCGCATGATCCAAAGAAATTATTATAAATGATATAATCAGTTGAGTAAGACAAGTACACAGATAAATAAAGATAATTTTTTATTAAGAGATGGGGAGGTTATAATTTGCGTTTCACTCCTAAATCAGAACTTAATCAGCGATGCGCGAAGCTTCAGGAGTTATTGAAACTGCACGGCATCGACGGGGCGGTAATGGTGCAGAACGCCGACCTGTTTTACTTTTCAGGGACTATCCAACGCTCGCACCTGTTTATACCCGCCGAAGGCAGTCCGGTTCTTCTGGTTAAGAAAACTTTTGAACGGGCTACGGAAGAATCCGGCTTGGATAATATCATCTGCCTGGAAAGCTTAAGGGAAATTCATGCGATTATACAGTCTTACAGTTCCCGGCCTTTGAAAACGCTCGGCTTCGAACTGGACATTCTCCCCGCAGCGCAATATTTGCGCTATCAAAAACTTTTTGAACCGGCCAAAATTGTAGATGCAAGCCAATTAATACGCACTGTCAGGATGGTCAAGTCTCCTTATGAATTACAAATCTTAAAAGAGGCAGCAGATCTGCACGGCGAAGTTTTTACCATGGTCAGAGAAACTTTGCGGGAAGGCATGACCGAACTGGAACTGGCCGCGTTAATCGAGGCATATTCCCGCAAGAAAGGGCACGCCGGTTTGCTGAGAGTGCGCGGATTCAATCAGGACCTTGTTTTTGTCCATATTTGTTCCGGACGAAACGTTGTTCCCAGTTATTTTGACGGCGCTGTGGGAGGGAAAGGTGTCAGCCCGGCCTATGCACAGGGCGCCTGCGAAAAGCCGATTGCCAGAAATGAGCCCGTTCTTGTGGATTACGGTTTTGTTCACGACGGGTATATGGTAGACCAAACCAGGATATTTTGTATTGGAGAACTCCCCGGGCATCTAATCAGGGCTCAGGAGGCTGCGCTGGATATCCTGGAGAGGATGAAAAAGGCGGCAAAACCTGGTGTGGCGAGTGGAAAAATCTACGACCTGGCCAGGCAGGCTGCCGAGGAAGGACCTTTCGGGAAGCATTTCATGGGTTTCCCAACACCTGTGGCATTTGTCGGTCACGGAATCGGCATCGAACTCGACGAACTGCCTGTATTTGCACACGGATTCGACACGCTCCTGGAAGAAGGAATGGTCATCGCCCTGGAGCCCAAATTTGTTTTTCCCGATGGGGCTGTGGGAGTGGAAAACACCTACCTTGTAACCGCCGAGGGGCTGGAAACAATGACGGTGTTCGAGGAAGACATAGTGTACATCTAAACTCACAAACTAAAACCTTCCCCCTACAGCGGCACACTCAAAGATTCGTGAAACGACCTGGTGATATCGGGAATGGCGAACGTGATAACGGCGGCCTAAGAATATTTATCATTAAAAAATTCAGATAGAAAAATGGATTTAGTTAAAGGGCTTTCCTAATAAGTCAATTTTCATAATAAGTCAAGCCTGACCCCCTATACTATATTAACTTTACTTCAAATTGAGCTCTACAAGATCAAGTTTGCTTCCGTCATTAGCGCTTGGTTGAAATAGTTGCAGCTTTGCTGCATCTTTGGGCAGTTCATTCAAGACAAGTTCGAAGTAACCCCAGTTCGGACCGCCCGCAGCAGCGGTTAAAAACCCATCGGTCAGCTTGTTTCCTGCCTCATCTTGGGTTTCATACCCAACTGTCGCTTCAAAAACACGGGCAATACCCCTTGCTTTAATCCCATTCTGATCTGCCGACAGCGATGAAACGATGATATTACTATTACCGGACCGTTTAATGGAAGAAAGCCTGCCTTACAAGCCAATTACCTGCGGAAATTCCTCACCGGCAGGATCCCTGAAAAGAACTTCCTTAAAAGAACCGTCAACCGCCTTGACAACGTACGGATAAGTAAGCATTTGTGCTGCCGGCTCCCCTGAATTTGGACCACTGATCGCTGTCGTTACTATAAGTCCGTCCCCCTGCTTTTCTGTTGAAGTAATCGAAGCTTCATACCCTGCGGTTGGTTTCTCGCCATAGCTGACGATGAGGTAGGTTTTATTGTTAACAGATACCGCCACTCCAACCTGCATCGGTTTAACAGTTTCAACAGCTGTTTTTACTTCATCGGGGTAATTTTCAGTACTGCTCATTTCCCCCGCTGGTTTCTCAGGCTTGTTTGGGAACGGAACAGGGCTTTTGCACCCCGTAGAGGAAAGCGCCACGACGAACACAATCAGCAATAAAAAAATGTCTTCCTCATTTCTTAATCCCTAACATATAACAGTTCGTTTCCTGAATTTTTAATGGTAAAGAAGGCTTATCTGGCTGTTGGTAGCCCGGTCATATCCTGATGTGTTCAGGCAGATATTAAAACTTGATGAAGTTTGTTCAAGTCTAACATAGTTATTCTCGCTAAGGTATTCCACAGCAAGGTTAATTTTCTTGGGATCAAAATCTTCAAAGATATAATACAGCTCAACATCGGAAACATAAAACTTGAAAGTACCGTTCTCTTCAGCCATCATTGCAAGCTTTTTCAGAATCATTTTGCTTAATCTCTGTATAAACATGGCCTTCAACTCCTTACCCTTTGTTACCATTTGTTCTGTATTTGACACAGATAAAATATTTCCTTCGAAGAAGTTTGTCTTTTAATGTCACATACAAAAATACAATATGCGCTTTTTCAAGGATATATAACATATTTCCCGTGTGGTGGTATAAGGATTACCAGCTAAGGCAACAATAGGGTGAGAAAGGTAGGTGAGATCGATGAAATGCAACCTTGAAGACTGCTCCCATAATAAGAACAAACAGTGTCAGGCCGAGGAAGCCGATGAATTAAGCAAAAGTGAAGGATATATGTCTGAGAACTGCCCTTCTTTTAAGCCCCAAAAAAGCAAACAGAGCTAAGACTAAAGAGAAGGGCTTTCCATGGGGGAGCCCTTCTCTTTAGTAATGTACATTTACTAACCTTTAATTTTCACGTTATTGCCAAAAAGGGTAAACGGCAGTTTAAACTCCGGTATTCCGGCAGCATACGGAGCAATTTCATATTGTGCAAAATATATTGTCAAACCGCCATCCACAAAGTAGAACGGCTGGTTCTCCTTAATTGTTTGAAATTCCATTCCGGGCTGTGTGAAATATAAGTCGTTTTTTTCTTTGATCTGCCTTTTGACTTCCTGGTTGATGGCCTCTTTATAATTGTAGCCTTCCTTGAAAATATCCCCCAGAGCAATAACCCGGCCTGTCTTCAGATCATAATTATACGGCTTCTTTTCAGTCGACCCGTGAGCGCCGCCTGTAAACTGATAGTATTCTACAGGTATACTTAACAAGCTATTTTTGTTATAGGCAACCTCAAAAGCGGTCGTGGAGTCAAATTTTCTGAATGGAAAGCCGGAATTATCTGCATCCTGCTTACCCTGTACGGAAAGCTTTTCAATTTTCTTCCTGAAATCAAGAGCATCTTTTTCGAACTGTCCATTAATCTTGCCCTGGATTTTTTGATTTATCATTCCCGAAACAACGGGAATCTTCAAGTCAATATCGATTAGATTTGTGCTTTGCTGAATATTTTTAGCTGTTACCGTCACTGGTTTCATTCCGTATTTGTAAAAAGCCGCCAAAACAATCAAAAGCACTATAAAAAAGATGGATTTTTTCACCGAATAACCCCTTTCAAAAGCTTTGTCTATCTGAACCGTTTTTATCAATACTTGACTAAAACCCCGTTTATCTATTAACAATAATAACACCGGCAACAATCAGCACGGAGCCGACAAACTTTTGCACAGTAAGGTTTTCCCCAAGCAGAAGTACGGCCAGGATCAACGTAACAATTGGAAATGCCGCCGCAATCGGTGTGATTACCGAAGCCTCACCAATCTTTAAAGCATAAAAGTAGGCAATCTGCCCTAAAAAGGCTGCTAAGATTCCCTCGCCTATCATAAAGTAAACAGCCCTGAGATCGGCCTGGGATAAAGCTGTCATTTTTCCGGTCAACAGGCCGGTGACCAGCAAGACGACTGCAACGGATACGCTTCTTATTGTCAGCGCTGAAAAAGGCTCCAGTGAAACAAGGCCTGTCTTGGCCAGTATCGGCCCAATACCCCAGCAAAGCATAGCCAAAAATGCAAAGATTACTGATCTCATACCAAATATCTCATCCTGTTTATTTTTAAATTAAACGGTAAGTTTATCTTACCCGTACAGGTGCTAAAAAACAACAGAATTATCCAACAACGGATATATATTTCTAATTTACAATATCGAAGTAGGAAAAAGAAGAATAATCTAGAATTTATTTTTCATAGATCAAAATTTTACTTGCCGGCACGTCATTATTAAAGGCAGGTGATAAACTATGGAAGACATGAATAAAGTAATTGGTTTCAGGCTGAAAAACTTAAGAAAAACTAAAGGGCTTAAAAGAGAAGGACTGGCCAAAATAATCGGAGTCAGTGTATCCGCGATCAGGGATTGGGAGCAGGGACTTCACAGCATACGTCCGGAAACACTAAAACAACTTGCTGAAATCTTTGAAGTTAAACAGAGTTATTTTGTTGAAGAAGAGCTCGATTTGGGCAACCTGACCGATCAGAAAAAAGAAGAAGTGCTTAAAGGAATTCTGGAATGGGTTCATCGACAGAAAGCCGAACTTCTTACCCTGGAAAAAACATTAGAAACCTTAATTTCCAGTAAAAAATAATCGGCCAGGTTTCCGGACTTCATCCATGCCACCAAGGTCATTCTTAATCCCGAAATAAATATCGGAAGGAACCGACTAATGATCCTCAATTAATACTTAAGTGAAATAAGGCAAAAAACAATGTTATTAAGTTCAAAGAATACAAATTGCAGACAGTTTATTTTATAACAATCCGTCGTCCCGAACAATGAAGGAAACACATAAGCCTGAAGAACTGTAATCAGCCCGACGATTACCGTTAAAAATATACTGTGCGGCAGCGTAAACCGGAAAAGGTCGCCTTCCCGCCCCGTCAGGCCTGTGGATGACATACCGACAACGATGCTCTGGGGAGAAATCATTTTCCCCATCACACCGCCTGATGAATCGGCTGCAACAGTAAGCACCGGGTTAATCCCTGTCGATTGCGCCGTAACCTGCTGCGTCTTGGCGAACAGAGCATTGGAAGAAGTGTCGCTTCCGGTAATAAGAACACCCAGCCAGCCCAGGAAAGCTGAAAGGAAGGGAAAGAATGCCCCTGCGACTGTAAATGCCTTGCCAAGCGTGGGTGTCATACCCGACCAGTTGGCGACATAAGAAAACCCCAGCACCAGGGCTATTGTTAATAGTGCAAAGCGAAGGCTTTTTAAAGTGTCGGCAAAAATCCTGTACAATTCGGCAGCTTTTATCCTTAGAATAAATGCCGTGATTAATCCGGCCAGCAATATGGCTGTCCCCGTGCCTGAAAGCCAGTTGAAAGTATAGACAACCTCCAGCGGTTTACCGCCAATAATGATAGCTTTGTTCAGGGCGCCGAAAACTATGGGGATATTAACTTGCTTATTGTCATCGCGTCGATTCCCGTAACGGCGCCTGCTGTAATAACTGGTATGCCGACAGCCCCCCAGGCGACAGGGGCGGTATTGGCAATCAGACAAATACAAATTAAAGTTGGAGATATTACGCTACCTATCTTGCCGCCTTTGCAGCGCCGCTGGTCCTGTCCGAAGCGAACCGTTGGCGTTGTCGGTACGGAGCACCTGAGCGAACCGTGATAACGACGGCCTGAGGCGAACATGAGCAAGTAGGCATCTCACTGAAGAAAATTATGACCGATTCCGGTAAAAAACTCTTTTTTCAGAATGTCCAGGATTTCTTCCGCCTCACTATTTTTCCCCCCTGCGGCAACAATTATTTGCCTGGGAGGCCAGAGGGCAAACTGCCAGGCGGTCAATAAAAAAGCATAGCCGGCAGGGTACTCGCGCGCCTCCCCGGCAAAATGGCGCATCTGATTCCAGGCAAGATCCCTGTATCGCTGATTTCCGGTATAGGAAGCCAAACAGGATAGAATATAAGCCGCTGCAGAATTTCGGGAAGGTATTGCTCCGTCATAGATTTCCTTGGGGCGGTCGATTAAAACCTCTGCGTCATTCCCGGTAAAGAAAAAACCACCGGATTTCGCGTCCCAAAACAGATCTATCATCTGGTCCGTGAAGGACAAAGCTTTTTTTTCTGGAGTCATGAAGATAGTCAAAGGCCAGCCTCCCTGTCCGGTCATCAACTGGCAGACAGACATATAAATATGATCAATATCAGTACAGTTTCTATGCCCTCTTCTCTATAACCGCCTTCCCGGTTCGCCAGCCCGATCGTGCCAATGGTTTTTCCATTATGGATTAACGGTGTGCCTAAAAATGCATTAACCGGCGGGCGCCCCTCCGGAATGCCGATACTGTCCGGATGCAAGGCCGGATTATTTGCAAATAGGGATTTCCCGTCTATAAGCACCCTTCCGTAAACACCATGAACTATACCCCGTCTAAGTATTCTTCCTCCTGAACTGGGCATCTGCATCTGACAGTGCGTCCATCCGGAGTTGCTTATAGCAATATTTACCAGATACCCGGCAGGATTAATTTCTGCAATGAAACCATACTGGCTTTCTGTTAGTTCCTGGCAGACATTTAAACAGATTTGGTCCAGTTCTTCTTCAGTTTCGCAGGTTAAGGAATGCATTAATATCCTGTTAATTCCTTCTACTACTTTGTTTGTATGACCAAGCTTTTCCTTAGTCAGCTTTTGTTCGGTAATATCCGTAAAATAAGCAACCGCCCCAAAAACGGAGCCGCTATCGTCAATTAACAGGCTGGAACTAGCTATTGCCGTCTTGCGTACTCCGTCATCCCAAGCGAACTCAATTTCCGGATCGCTTATTTCTTCACCCCGCCATACCGTACGCTGAAGGGGCATTTCTTCCCGGGTTATCACTTCTTATATACGCATCGTTATCCAGAAAATCATCCCCTGACATTTACGGCTTCCGTTGCAGATTGCGTACTTGAGCATAAAAGCCAAATTTATAATAACTCAATTCTTTTCTAAAAAAAAGTATTAACGCGTTAAATGATTAATCCAAATGGACAGGTTTTTCATTTTTTCCTGCAGTACATTTTTCGGACTAATCTTTTACAAACTAATAAACCATAGAGGAATCAGATTATTGATGTAGAAATTATATTGAAACTTTTACAAACCCGGGAGGTCAATATGGCGGGAGATAAATTATCCTCTTGCTTATCAGCTGATTTTTTAACTGACAAATTAATCTTTATCCTTGAAAATAATCAAATCATTTACGCTAATGATAGACTTTTAGAGGTTACGGGATATACGCTCCGGGAACTAAATGAAAACCCGGAGGAAATCCTGTTCCTTAACAAGCTTAACAACGATGCAATCAAAGTAAAAACAAAATCAGGCCAGGCAAGGGAAATAAAGGTTACGGCCGAAAATATACAGCTCCATGGCCATTCGGTAATCCTGGCAGTTGGGATCGATTTAACGGATTTCGCTATATTGAAAAATGAGCTGGCCGGCGCCGAAAATAAATATCAAATCCTGGTTGAAAATATCAATGAGGTTATTTTTTTAACAGATGATCAGGGATATTTTACTTACATGAGTCCGGTTGTGGAAAAAATGTTCTTTCCCGCAAAAATTGAGGATTATTATGGACATTCTATTATAGATTTCATCCACCCTGACGACCAGGAAACTGCCCTGAAGGACAAGGAACGCGTCTTAAAGGGCGAAAAAATAAACAATGTCTACCGGGTTTCAAGTGCAATCAGAAAAAAAGAATATTATTTAAGTGTTTCCAGCAGGCCATTAATTAAGGAAGGCCGGGTAACCGGAATGGCCGGGATCTGTTTTGATATTACCGAACAGAAACAAGCGGAAGAAACCATCCAGGAAAATGAACAACTATTGCGCGGCATAACCGATAATATGCTGGATATGATTTGCACAACCGACATCGATGGTATTTCCCGCTATGTTTCACCTTCGTACAAGACAATTTTAGGTTATAAGACAGAAGATCTTCTTGGAAAATCTTTTACAAACAATATCCATCCCGACGACTCAGGATATGCGTTTTCAGCCTTTTGGGCGGTAACTCAAACAAAAATTTCAAAAAGGTTCGAATACCGTTACAAGCTTTCAAAAAAAGGCTACATCTGGCTGGAAACGATAGCTAACCCCTTGTTGGACGACAATCAGGAACTGACGGGTGTTATACTTTCCAGCCGGGACATTACCGAACGCAAACAGATGGAGGAGCAGTTAAAATATTTAAGCCTCCACGATAACCTTACCGGACTTTATAACCGCACTTATTTTGAACAGGAAATGAACCGCCTGCAAAAAGGGCGTTTCTCTTTAATCGGTATAATAGTCTGTGACATTGACGGGCTTAAATTTATTAATGACACGCAGGGTCATAATGCCGGAGACAATCTGATTATATCCGCTGCTAAAGCAATCAGGTCTTCCTTCCGGGCTGAAGATATGGTAGCCCGTATCGGCGGCGATGAGTTTGCCGTTCTTTTAATAAACTGCGACAGCAGGACTATGGAAAACGCCTGCCGGAGAATAAGGCAAAACATTACCAATCACAATAAAGAAACCTCTGAAAGTTATTTGAGTGTTTCAATTGGTTACGCAATCAGCATTGGAGAAAAGGTCAGTGTAACAGACCTTTTCAAAGAAGCCGACAATAAAATGTACAAAGAAAAGGTATACAACAGTCAATCCACCCGCAGCACATTAATCCGGGCCCTGATGGAATCTTTGGAGGTGATCGACTTCGCCGCAGAAGGCCATGTGGACCGGCTGCAGGCTTTAATTAAAAACTTGGCTGAAGTTATTGACTTGCCCAGGGGAAAAATTATGGACATGTATCTTTTGGCTCAATTTCATGATATCGGCAAAGTAGGCATCTCGGCCGATATCCTCTTTAAGCAAGGTACGCTGACTCCCGATGAAATTATTGAAATTCGCCGGCACAGCGAAATCGGACATAGGATTGTTCAGTACACACCCGATTTGATTAGAATAGCTGACTGGATACTGAAACACCATGAATGGTGGAATGGTGAAGGTTATCCCTTCGGCCTGAAAGGGGAAGAAATACCCCTTGAATGCCGGATCATGGCTATTGTGGACGCCTATGATTCGATGACATCCGACAGGCCATACAGAAAAGCGATGCCTCCCGAAGATGCCATCACAGAACTTCTCCAGTGTTCAGGAACTCAGTTCGATCCCCTTTTAGTACATAAATTTGTTGAGATAATTAGACGGAACCAGTACAAAATATCTTTGGAAAACAGAACAGAATCTTAGGAGTTGTTAAAAAGACATGCTGCACTGTAAAGTAATATGCGCAGACTGACTGCCGCCGCAATTGTTCTTCTGCTCCTTTTCCTTACGTTCGCATTCAGAGAAGCTCAGAAGAGGCAAACCCTGGCTGCCGCTTACAGTGATGCCCCGTCCCTGTTTGTACTCATCATGGCAGCCGCCTCAAGAGGTGAATTTGGCAGCGGTGATTTCCGGGGAAACCCTAACAAGCTCGATCTTTCTCTTCTTGAACCGGGAGACATTCTACTGGGCGGCAACCATGGGAGCTCTTACGGAGTTTTCACCCACGCCGGGCTGTATACAGGGGATAACCGGGTTGTAGATGCGGGTGCCAGTAGCGGAGTTTATCTTGCAGAGGCTCAAGACTATCATGATTACGATTGGGCAGCTATCTTAAGGGTAAAGGCCGATCCAGGACAAAAGAAGGCCGCTGTTGATTACGCACTGTCTCAAACCGGGAGACCCTTTTTTATCCTTGCCCCGCGAAAAGAAGACGGACTCTGGTACTGCACAAAATTAATCTGGTATTCCTATCTGCATCAGGGAATAAATCTTGATTGCTCAAAGGGATACTGGATCCTTCCCGATTCACTTTTAAAAAGCCCCCTTATTAATGTAATTTGTTATTCAGGGGAGTAACAACCGCATGTCCGCCACTCCATTCCGAAACTTTGTAGATATACGTTTTATTCTGTTCTTATACCTGCTTCATTTCGGTTTTATTTGTTTAACTGTTGTGACGCTTAATTTGCTGGCCGTTTCTTTTATTGTCTGGCTGATTTACCTGTCACTTCTATTCTATCTCGGATACAGACATGCGTCAAATAAAAACAGGCCGCTGGCTTCTTTCTTTCTCTGCGGAGCCTTCGGCCAGCTGCCGGCAATAATTCTTTCTTTACTTATAGCTGGCGGTATCTTTTCAGGCAGCTATTTTAAATTAACTATTTTCAATACGTATGATTTTCTCTTGCAGGTATGGCATACTTCACTGGCGCCGCTTTTCACCCTTTTGCCTTCATCAAGTATACTTGAAATCCCCTTGTACTACTGGGTTACAATCGCCGCCTCATTCTTTTACCCGCTGGTTTTTTTTCTAGGAGCTGTTCTTGGCTTCTTTTCAAGAACTAAAACATCCCCTGCATGTTGACAGTCTTGTCTATCTCCTCTTTAAGCTCGGAGGGCAGGCCCATAATATCCACATTTAAAAATCCCCTCACGATTGCGGCGGTAGCGTCACTCTCGCTCATGCCGCGGGACATCATGTATTCAATTTCCTCCTGGGCAATCTTACCCACGGCTGCCTCATGCGAAAGGTCAACCCCGGAAACCCTTCCTTCCAGCTCGGGAACAGCGTAAATCAGGCCTTTTTCCGAAAGAATCAAGCCGTGACACTCAAGGTGGCCTTTTGAATCAGCTACCTCTCCCACGATGTGTCCGCGGTTGATTACATCACCGCCTGTTGTTATAGTACGGGCAATCATCTCCGCCTTTGTGCCGTGAGCTTTAAGGTAAACTCTCGAGCCTACATCCATGAATGAACCTGGTACGGCAACCAGTATGGTATTATAGCGGGCAACTGCGTTTGCCCCCGAAAGATAAGTTGTGGGGTACATCTGCAGAGTTTTGACCGGTTTCATGCAGACGTAGTTTGATAAAAACACGCCGTCCTCTTCAACTATGGTGGCGCTGCGGGGCCTGACCGCGAATTCCTCAGCCCAGTTATGGATCATTGTAAAACTCAGCCTGGCGCCCTTTTTTACATAAAACTCAGAAACTCCGATATGTAAGCCGGCCTTTACATTATGTGAAGAAGCGCATCCTGAAATAATGTGCAGTTCCGAACCTTCCTCGGCAATCACTATATTGTGTACTTCCTGGGCCAGCCTGTCTTGGGCAGTGAAAAGGCAGGCCTGCAGGGGAAACGCTGTTTTAACACCCGGCAGGGCACGGATAAAATAACCATGCTCTTGATGCAGCTCTGCTCTGGCAGTATATTTGTCGGTATCCACCGCTACAGCGTGCCAGTAATAATCCTCCAGCCAGTCATATTTCTCCCGGGCTTCACTGGTACTCATAATCTCCAGACCATCCTGAAATATATCATGATGCACAACCGAGTGATCTATCTGCATAAAACTGCCGGATCGCTCCCTGGCCTCCGGGTCCACGCCCGCGGTGAGCAGTTCTTTTTTATCTAACTGTGATAAGGAAGAAAGGTCCTTCATATTTGAACGTGACGGCGCTTTATGGATAAACCGGCCGAGATCAAGATCTTCACCAAAAAGAGCCTTTTTTTCGGCTGCGTCACGGGCTTTTTGAAGCTTGCTTTCCTTTGCCCCTTTCATTCTTTCATTCTCCTTTCCATATTAAATCATGCAGCGCATGCATTCCTGGTAGCCCATTTCCTGAATGCACTTTAAAGTCTCACGCGGGTTGCCGTGGCAGGATAAGAATCCGTCATAGAGCACATGACCCATATCCGCGTCTACATAATTCAAAATATACCCCGTATGGGTGATTAGCAGGCCGGCTTTAGATCTCTTGTTTCTTTTTTCCCGTGAAGACGAGGAGTGGTCTTTGCCCGGTTTGCGCTCTAGAAGCTCATTAATCACTTCGCCGATCAAGGATATGCTCTCCAGGTCGACGCCCGACTCCGGTTCGTCCAGCAGGATCAGGTCCGGATTCTGCGCCATCAACTGCAGAAGTTCGGATCTTTTAATTTCCCCCCCGGAGAAACCGGCATTTAAGTCCCTGTCTAAAAATTTTTCAAAATTTAAGCGGGCAGCCATCTCTTCCAGCGGGATTTCTTTACCCGGGCTGCACAGGGCTACCATCTGGCGTGTTTTTAAGCCTTTGATTGTCGGCGGCCTTTGAAAGGACATACCTATTCCCAGCCTTGCCCTTTCATTAATGCTCATTCCGGTAATGTCCCGGCCTTTGAAATTAATCGTACCTTCTGTCACGCGGTAGTTTGAAAAACCCATTAAAGTCATCAGCAGCGAGGTTTTGCCGGAGCCGTTCGGGCCAAAAAGAACATGCGCCTCACCCGGTTTGATTTCCAGGTTAACTCCCTTCAATACCTCCCTGTCCTCCAGACTGACTTTCAAATTTTCAATCATCAACACGTTCCAATCACTCCGTTTCACTTTATTATTTCAAACGATATCCTTTGCCTGAATATGAAACTATCTTGAAAATTAGTTTTTGTGAGACCGATAGGCACGGCATTATCAATGCTCTCTCCGGTGCTCCACGCCGACAGCAGCATGGCTTGCTTCGGACCGGACTAGCGGCGCTGCAAAGGCGGCATGTAAATAACTCACATCATTACCCTTTTAACTTTGGCATTAAGATTTCTTTTCTATCAGCTTAGGGGAGGTCAACTGTCTACGTGCTCATTCTCGCCAATGTCGAAATAGAGACCTATTTCCCCTTGTTTTAAGGTGATCACGTCCCCCTGCTTTATTTCTCCCCTGACTATCTTTCGTGACAGCTGCGTCTCTACCTCCTGCTGAATCACCCTTTTTAACGGCCTTGCGCCGAACTCAGGTTCATAGCCTTTTTCGGCCAGATAGTCCACAGCGCCGTCGGTCCACTTCAGGGTGCAATTTGTTGTCTGAGCAAGACGCAGGTTGAGTTTTTTCAACAACAAGACGGCAATCTTCTTTATCTGATCCCTTTCCAGAGCATGAAAAACGATTACCTCGTCCATCCGGTTCAAGAATTCCGGCCTGAAATACTGCCTTAGCAAGGCCAGAACGCTTGACTTCATTCTATCGTAATCGCCGCCCACTTCCTGGCGGTTAAGTATTTCCTGGCTTCCGACATTTGAGGTCATGATAATAATAGTATTGCGAAAATCAACCGTCTTGCCCTTGCCGTCCGTCAGCCTCCCGTCATCGAGGATCTGGAGAAGGACATTAAAAACGTCATTGTGAGCTTTTTCAATTTCGTCGAAGAGAACTACGCAGTACGGCTTACGCCTGACCGCTTCCGTAAGCTGCCCACCTTCTTCATAGCCCACATATCCCGGAGGCGCCCCAATCAGTCTGGCTACAGTATGCTTTTCCATATATTCGGACATATCCAGCCGGATCATGTTTCGCTCATCATCAAATAAAGCCTCGGCAAGCGCCCGTCCAAGTTCAGTCTTGCCGACACCGGTCGGCCCCAGAAAGATGAAACTGCCCACCGGCCGGTTCGGGTCTTTGATGCCGCCGCGCGCTCTGATCACTGCGTCGGCGACTGCGGTTACCGCCTCATCCTGCCCAATAACACGCTCATGTAAAATTTCCTCAAGGTGAATCAGTTTTTCCTTTTCGCCTTCCATAAGCCTGCTTACGTTTATGCCTGTCCATCTGCTGACCACCTTGGCAATATCTTCTTCATCGACTTCTTCTTTAAGCAGCATCTTATGCTTCTGCTGACCTGCAAGCGATTCTTCCTCCGCCTTGAGCTTTTTTTCCAGTTCATTCAGGCGGCCGTATTTCAGTTCGGCCAGCCTGTCTAAATCATATTCCCTGTCCGCCTTTTCAATTTCCATCCTGGTTTCCTCGATGTCCTGCTTGAGCTGCCTGATCCTGGTGATAGCCTGTTTTTCAACATCCCACCGGGCTTTTAAATCGGCGGACTCACTTCTTAATTCTTCAAGTGTCTCCTCAATCTTTTTCAGCCTTTCCTGGGAACCCTGATCTTTTTCTTTTTTTAAGGCGGCTTTCTCAATCTCAAGCTGCATCACACGCCGGTTTACCTCGTCCAGAGCCGTGGGCATGCTGTCAATTTCCGTACGCAGGCGGGCGGTGGCCTCGTCTACCAGATCAATGGCTTTATCTGGAAGAAAACGGTCCGTTATATACCGGTCAGACAATACAGCGGCAGCAACCAGCGCGGCGTCCTGAATCCTGACACCGTGAAAAACCTCGTACCGCTCCTTTAAGCCGCGCAGGATGGAAATAGTATCCTCCACCGAGGGAGGGTTGACCAGAACTGGCTGGAAGCGCCTTTCTAAAGCGGCGTCCTTTTCGATATGTTTGCGGTACTCATCAATGGTTGTCGCCCCGATACAGCGCAGTTCGCCGCGCGCCAGCATCGGCTTGAGCAGGTTCCCGGCGTCCATAGCGCCCTCCGCCGCACCTGCGCCGACAACGGTATGCAGTTCATCGATAAAAAGGATCACTTTTCCCGAAGATTCCTGGACTTCTTTTAAAACCGCCTTCAGCCTTTCTTCAAACTCACCCCTGTATTTGGCGCCTGCGATCAGCGCGCCCATGTCAAGGGAAATCAGCTTCTTCTCCTTCAGCCCCTCGGGAACATCCCGGGCAATGATTCTTCTGGCCAGTCCCTCCACGATGGCTGTCTTGCCAACTCCGGGCTCACCGATTAAAACAGGGTTATTTTTGGTGCGCCGTGACAGAATCTCAATAATCCTTCGTATTTCATCGTCCCTGCCGATTACAGGATCGATCTTCCCGGCGCCAGCCAGGCTGGTCAGATCCCTCCCGTACCGCTCCAGGGACTGGTATGTCTCCTCAGGATTATCAGAGGTCACCCTCTGGTTTCCCCTTATGGAACGCATGGAATCGAGCAGGCTGGCCCTGGTTATGCCCATCTGCTTAAAGAGATTTCCCAGATCCCATTCGGCCATCTCGGCCAAAGCCAACAGCAGGTGCTCGACGCTTATAAAATCATCCTTTAAAAGCTGCGCTTCCTTGTCAGCCTGCGCCAGGACCCTGGAAAGTGAGGCGCTGATCCGCAGTTCTCCACTGTAGCCGGTAACAACAGGTATCTTTTTTATCAGATCTGACAAACCGCTTTTTAGAGTTGCCAGGTCTGTCCCCGAACCCGTGATTATTCGGGCTGCCAAACCGTCCTGCCGGGCAAGCAATGCCTCCAGAAGATGCTTCTGGCCGACTTCCTGGTGGTTTTTCCCGGCAGCAAGCTGTTGAGCAGCGGAGAGGGCCTCCCTGGATTTCTGTGTAAAATGGTTGAAGTCCATATAATCACCTTTTTCTAAGTTGTTCAATCTCTTCCTGGAGTTTTTCAATCTGCTCAAGAAGATCGAGAATAATAGCCGCGCCCTGCCAGTTCAGGCTGAAAGAATTTTTTAGCCTGATCATTTTTCTTACCCGGTAAATATTTTCAGGGCCGATACAGCCGTCAATAACCTCTACAATACCCAGTTCGCTGAGTATGTCAATTATTTCAGGATGCACTTCCAGTTCGTTGACATCAAGCATTTCTTCTTTAATACTGTGAAGGTATACCTGTAATGAATATTCAGTCATTGATCTCTACCCCGTTTTAGTTTCTTTAAGCTGCCGGTATAAGTGTCTCTGCTCTTCGGTGATAAATTCCGGAATGTCGATTACAATACGGACATACTGATCTCCGCGGCCTCCGCCTTTGGTGGGGATCCCCTTTTCTTTCAGCCTGAGCCTCTTCCCTGCGTGGCTTCCCGGGGGAACTGTCATCGTGACAAGGCCGTCAAGTGTCTGTACGGATACCCTGGCTCCCAGCACCGCATCCTCGGGAGAAATAACGGCTTCTGTCTCCAGATCGTTTTCCTTTAGAGTAAAATGGGGGTGTGGGAGAATATGCACCTTCAGGTACAGGTCTCCCCTTTTGCCTCCGGAAAGGCCCTCCCCTCCTTGGCCCCGCAGGCGGATGCGGCTTCCTTCCGAAAGGCCCGGCGGAACCTTAACCTGCAGCGTTTTGGTTTCCGGCAGGGTCCCGGTTCCCCCGCAAGCCGGGCAAAAACTTCTATCCTGGTATCCCGTACCTCCGCACATATGGCAGATAGCGCCGTTGGAAACCTGGAAACCCTTGGTCGTACCATGATATACCTCTTCCAGAGTAAGTTCGATCTCACTCTCCACATCCCGGCCGTTAACAGCATGGGAACGATAGGCTGTCTCGGCCCTGTTGAAGCGATCTCCAAAAAGCGTTTGAAAAAATTCGCTAAAACCGCCTTTTAAATCCGTATCCGAATAAAAATGGACATCTTTACCCGCTCCGGGAGGAGGCCCAAAATCCTGCGCCTGCCAGTTGCTGCCCAGATGGTCATATTTTGCCCTTTTCTCGGGATCGCTGAGAACCTCGTAAGCCTCATTAATCTTTTTAAATTTTTCCTCTGCATCCTTTTTCTTTTTGCCCGTGTGCAGATCAGGGTGCCATTTACGGGCAAGCTTCCGGTATGCGGCCTTGATTTCTTTTTCCGTAGCGCCCCGGTTAATACCCAGGGTTTCGTAGTAATCCTGATAATCTGCCGCCATCTTTTATCCCCCAATTAAACCTGTTTAAGTAAAAATAATGGCGGCTCAAACCTTTTTGCAATATATATAAACGTGCAGGATCAAAAGCTGCAAAAAGCCAGTTACCGCCTGTTACTTCCTATATTTATTAAGCCGCGGCGGTGTTTTAACCCCGGTCCCTCAACCAGGGCATCATCGCCCGAAGTTCGGCGCCCACTATCTCGATCAGATGCTCCTTCTCCCTATCCCGAAGGGCCTGGAAAACCGGACGGTTGGCCAGGTTCTCAAGAATCCATTCCCGTGCAAATTCCCCGGTTTGAATTTCTTCCAGGATATATTCCATTTCTTCCTTTACGGCGCCGTTAATTAATCTCGGTCCCCTTGTCAGATCCCCGTACTCGGCAGTGTCGCTGATCGAGTAGCGCATCATCGACAGACCCTGCTCGTACATCAAATCGACAATCAGCTTTAGTTCATGCATGCATTCAAAATAAGCTATCTCCGGCTGATAACCGGCTTCAACCAGCACTTCAAACCCTGTCTTGACAAGAGAGGTCACGCCGCCGCAGAGGACGCATTGCTCACCAAAAAGATCGGTCTCGGTTTCCTCCCTGAAGGTAGTTTCAATTACGCCCGCCCGTGTTGCGCCGATGCCCCAGGCGTAAGCTAAGGCCAGTTCATACGCTTTGCCGGTATAGTCCTGGAATACCGCCAGCAGGGCCGGCACACCCCTGCCCTCGGTGTACATCCTGCGCACCAGGTGACCGGGACTTTTGGGCGCGATCATCATTACGTCAATATTTGCCGGCGGGACAATCTGGTGGAAGTGAATATTAAAACCATGGGAAAACATCAGGGCGTTTCCTTCTTCAAGTCCTTCCACAACCTCTTTTTTATAAACGTCCGCCTGGTACTGATCGGGGACCAGAAATTGGATAATATCGGCTGCCTTTGCTGCCTCCGCGGCGCTGACAACATTAAGGCCGTCTTTTACAGCCTGGTCAAAGGCAGCGGTCCCTTTTAATTCCCCAACTACAACATCCAGACCGCTGTCTTTTAAATTCTGCGCTTGAGCATGCCCCTGGCTTCCATAACCGATCACCGCTATTTTTTTGCCGCTCAGGGCATCCATCTTTACATCCGAGTCATACAAAACTTTTGCCAACTCATTAACCTCCTAAATTATTACTTAAAATTAACAGCCTAGAGATAATTCGACTTTAGCACAATTTTTTCCTTCTTTATTTTTTCCAGTAAGCTTATTTTAAAACACAAAGATTTATTTTTACCGAATAATTTAAACTTGAAGGAAATAGCCTGGATCCAGAGAAATCTTTAGTATAAAAAACTTCCGGCTAAAATGCCCGTAAAGATATATGTAATTATGTAATATGGTACAGTTTTTATTTTAGCCGGACTATAAGGAGGCGCCACCGATGAGCAATTGCGCTAACTGCGGTCAGTTTGCCTGTTGGGACGGACGGCTGGAAAAAATACCGGATCACTGCCCCATGCAGGATCACCAGGAATTTTACGAGGAAACGCTCCGCGAGTACGAAAAGGAAGAGATCAAAAACATCAGCTATAACTCCGCACTGGTCGAATCGGAAGGCTACGGCATCTGGACGAGACTGGAGGAAATTATCGAATTCAGCTGGCGTGCTGGTTTTAAAGAACTTGGGCTTGCTTTTTGTGTAGGTCTGCGAAAAGAGGCAAGGCAGGTATCCATAATATTACAGAACGCCGGATTTAAGGTAACCTCTGTGGTATGTAAAACAGGAGCCCAGGACAAAGAAAAACTCGGTTTGAATGACAGCCAGAAAGTACGGCCCGGCCAGTTTGAAGCCATGTGCAACCCTATTGCGCAAGCCGGACTTTTAAAAGAAGCGGGTACGCAGCTGAATATCTTACTCGGTCTGTGTGTGGGCCACGACACTCTTTTTATCCGCTACTCTTCAGCGCCGATAACAGTTCTTGCAGTAAAGGACCGGGTTCTTGCCCATAACCCGCTTGGAGCAATCTATGCAGAACACTATTTTAAAGCAAAACTTGCCAGCCACCAGAAGCAGACAGATGTAGAAACCGGCGACGAGATATCACAGCAGTTACTGGAAGCTGTTAAAAAAGCAGCCGTTGACGGCAAGTTGACCTGTTCAGGGGCACGCCAACTGGCTGCAAAACTAAAGGTCCGGCCTCGTACTGTGGGAAATGCCTGCAACAGCCTGAAAATAAAGCTCAAATCCTGCGAATTGGGCTGCTTTTAAAAGCAGGTTTTTGCCTTGCTGCCCAGATCAACCCTTTCTCCGTGGGTGTAAATGATAAATTTGTCATCCTTGACGGCGCCTACTGTTGTAATACCTTTTTCACGCGCCAGCTCAATCGCCTGATCGGTAGGGTAGTCCCGAGAAACAATCACCGGTACCCCAATACGCAAAAGCTTTGTAATAATTCCGGAAGAAATCCGGCCGCTGAAAAATATAAGTTTGTCAGATGGGGGTATTTCCTCAAAGAAAGTAAAACCGACCACCTTATCCATTGCGTTGAACCTGCTGATATCCTCAAAAAGCCGGATAATTTTGCTGTTCGTGCACAGGGCCGCTCCATGAGTGGCCCTTGTTGACGCTAAAAGTACAGATAGATAATCAAACTGAAGATTCAGGCTGATTACCTGTTCATATGATACAACAAGATCGGACACGACCGGATTCAGAGTCTCCTCATGGCCTTCCGGCCGCAGTGAAGGCCACCTGCTTTTAGAACTGGCACCAATAGGCCTTGTAAAATCCTCCTCTTTCGGTTCATAGGCAAGCGTCTCCACCATAAGCAGACTGCTGTTATCGCTTAGAAAAATCCGTTTCAATTCATCTTTTCTACGGAGATATCCCTCAGTAAAAAGAAAGCCAAGGGCAAGTTCCCGCAGTGAATCCTGGATACCGTCTATAACTCCAAGTTCGTAGCCGTTGAAAAGGAGGTTAACCTGTCTCTCCTTGACTACCACGTCCTGTAAGACAGTAGATTTCTTACTGTCCACCTCGGTTGTTTCGATAACCACCTTTGAAGTAGGCATCATTTTTTAAGCCCTCCTTTATTTTCTAACCGCAATCCTTTGATCGTTTGTATAAATGTTAAACTTATCAGGACGGGCAAATCCAATAACCGTTATGCCTAACTGTTTTGCTATGCCAAGCGCCATATCGGTGGGGGCGCCGCGTGAAATAATCATAGGTGATTTGATCCTGGCAATTTTAAATCATATCCTGTGATACGGACAGCCCGCTGCTGTGGTTATAACGTTTGACTTCAATTGAGGTAGTGTAATCCGGCAAACTTAAAAACCTCCCAGGTTATTTTACCGCGTTGGAAAAACCAGTACAAGTATGTTAAACTTAATGGCGATAAAATCCAAAGGAGCGACATCAAATGTATTCTGTAGGAATCCTTACGGCCAGTGACAAAGGATCGAGTGGAAAACGCGATGACCTGAGCGGAGCAGCAATCAGGGAATTTATTGAGGCATTGGGCTGGAAGGTAAAAGCTTACCTTATCGTGCCCGACGATCTTGAAGGATTGGAAAAAGCCCTGCTTGCCATGTGCGATGAAGAGAAACTGGACCTGATCTTTACCACCGGCGGGACGGGATTTTCCCCGCGTGACAACACACCGGAAGCGACTAAAAAGGTCATTGAAAAAGAAGTGCCCGGCATTCCTGAAATTATGCGCCTGGAAAGTTCAAAAAAGACCCCGCAGGCTATGCTGAGCAGGGCAACTGCTGGAATCAGAAAAGGCACCCTGATTATAAATCTGCCCGGAAGCATTAAGGCGGTAAAGGAGTGCCTGGACATACTTTTTCCCACACTTATCCACGGGATGGAAATCCTCACCGGCAGAACCGGGGAATGCGGTGGTTAAAAGAAATATTTGCCTTTACCCGGTATAAAAATCCCATACAGCGGAAAGAATAAAAGAACAAAACATGAAAATAAAAGGAAAGATAAAGAAATCTGAAGAAAAGGCATCCTAATCATCGAAGACGGGCTATTTTGTTGGAGAATGATGGTTGTCATAAATGTCACTCTTTAATATTATTTAGCTGTTGTTAGCACTCACTATTATCGAGTGCTAACAACCAAAAACCAACTTATAATATCCTTAAGGAGGGTTTTTTAGGTGATCAGACCACTAGGTGAAAGGGTAGTCATCAAACCACTGCCGGGCGAAGAAGTAACTAAAGGAGGCATTGTACTGCCGGAGACAGCGAAAGAAAAGCCCCAGGAAGGGGAAGTCGTAGCAGTAGGTCCGGGCAGGCTGCTGGACAATGGCACAAGAGTGTCAATTGACCTTCAAGTAGGAGACAAGATACTTTTCTCTAAATATGCCGGTAACGAGATTAAACTTGATGATGTTGAATACCTGATTATGCGCGAATCTGACATTCTTGGCGTAATTGTAAAATAATTAAGGAGGTATGAGAAATTGGCTGGAAAAGATATCGTCTTCCGTGAAGAAGCAAGACGTGCATTAGAAAAGGGAGTCAATGCCCTGGCGGATACGGTCCGTGTAACACTTGGCCCCAAAGGCCGCAACGTTGTGCTGGAGAAAAAATTCGGTTCTCCCATGATTATCAACGACGGTGTCACCATCGCCCGGGAAATCGAATTGAGCGACCCGCTTGAAAACATGGGCGCCCAACTGGTCAAGGAAGTAGCCACAAAAACAAACGATGTCGCCGGAGACGGCACCACAACCGCAGCAGTTTTAGCCCAGGCAATTGTACGCGAGGGCATGAAGAATGTTGCCGCCGGCGCCAACCCCATGATCGTCAAACTGGGAATTGAGAAAGCAGTCGAAAGAGTCGTTGAAGCAATCAAATCCAGCGCCAAAAAGATTGAGACCAAAGCTGCCATTTCCCAGGTTGCGTCCATTTCCGCAAATAATACTGCCATTGGTGAACTGGTTTCCGAAGCCATGGAGAAAGTCGGCAAGGACGGCGTAATCACCGTTGAGGAATCCAAGGGCATTGGAACGACCCTTGAAATAGTCGAAGGAATGAACTTCGACCGGGGTTATATTTCTCCCTATATGATTACAGACGCTGACAAGATGGAAGCTACATTTAACGATCCATACATCCTGCTCACAGACAAGAAGATCAGCGCAATCGCGGAACTGCTGCCCGTTCTGGAAAAAGTTGTCCAGTCCGGCCGGTCAATCGTGATCATTGCTGAAGATATTGAAGGCGAAGCCCTGGCGACATTGGTGCTGAACAAACTGCGCGGCACGGTATCATGCGCGGCCGTAAAGGCGCCCGGCTTTGGAGACAGGCGCAAGGCCATGCTCGAAGACATCGCCATCCTTACCAGCGGCACTGTGATCACCGAAGAACTCGGTTTAAAGCTTGACAAGGCAACTGTTGACATGCTGGGCAAAGCATCAAAGGTTAGAATTAAGAAAGAAGAAACAATTATTGTCGGCGGCGCCGGCAGTCCCGGCACTATAACCGCCAGAATAGCTTCTATCAAGAAGCAGATCGAAGAAACAACCTCTGATTTCGACCGTGAAAAACTGCAGGAGCGCCTTGCCAAACTGGCCGGCGGAGTAGCCGTCATCCAGGTTGGCGCCGCAACCGAAACAGAGATGAAAGAAAAGAAACTGCGCATTGAAGACGCCCTCAACGCAACCCGGGCGGCTGTCGAAGAAGGCATTGTCCCCGGCGGCGGCGTAGCGTATATCGAAGCCGTAAAGTCGCTGGAAGACATGAAGGGCGAAACCCCGGACGAAAATACAGGGATTAACATAATCCGCAAAGCCCTGGAAGAGCCCGTGAGGCAGATCGCCAATAATGCCGGCGTGGAAGGTTCCGTAGTTGTGGAAAAAGTTAAGACATCCGCCCCCGGCGTTGGTTTTAACGCCTTAGATGGTGTCTATGTCAACATGATTGAAGCTGGTATTGTCGATCCTGCAAAGGTTACCCGTTCAGCTCTGCAAAACGCAGCATCCATCTCGGCGATGATCCTGACGACTGAAACCCTGGTCGCCGACAAACCCGACAAGAAGGATGATTTCGGCGGCATGGGCGGCGGCATGGGCGGCGGCATGCCCCCAATGATGTAATTGCACCTTTAAAAATTGGTCAAACCCAAACCCCCTTCGCTTATAAACGGGCGTGGGGGTTTTTATTGACTTTAAGACTTCCTTCGGGTATGGTGAAACGGGTGGTGCGCCAGTTCGGCGTTGGGAATATAGCCGGTGGGAACCCGGCCCGGTAAGGCCCAGCAAGCCGCCGTTATCCAGCCTTGGAGCCAAAGAAGCGGGGGGAGGTTTAAGGGGAGGCAGGAAACCATGCGAGCCGGAATGAGAAAGGGTGAAGGGGTAGAGACACGTTAGAAAAACAAAGGGGAAGCCGATGCCGTCACCTTGGCAGCAGGCAAAAAAGTTTTGTGGAGCGAGGG
>DOTD01000046.1 GCA_003513005.1 Desulfotomaculum sp. | reverse complement strand
AGATATCCGGGCAGTTTCAAAATGTTAAAACTGCATCATTCTATGCCAATATCAAATCCTATCTTGAAACGTGTTACAGGAACGGAATTAATGAATTCTATGCAATGCTTCGACTTTGCAGAGGGGATCCTTTCAAACTGGAAGAAATTCTTAATGCTGCAGAACAAGGATAGAAATTAGCCTTGTTCTGCATGTATATTTTTTGGGCTGTGAATAGTAACACTAAACTATCATTTTTACAAACAAAAGTATCGTTTTGTGTTGACGTGTCATTATGTATTATGATATATTTTAATTGCATTCAATTATTTTTTAATGCTTTCCCCTCGTCGGAAGGCATTTCTTTTCTCTTTTTCTATTCACTTCGTCAATATATATATAAATTCCTTCTTGTACTACACGGTCTTTATTAAAATTATATACATTTTTTAGGGAAGTTGCAACCGGATGAAAAGACATTAAACTTTCCAATTATCCTTGCTGTCAGATATGCCTTTCCAGTCGTTGATCATGTTTCTCGGAAGCCTTGGCATACTTGCCTTTTCATGGTTTCTTATATGCCAAAGGCATGCCAACACAAAAGGGAATTAAAGGAATAAAATAACACTTGACAAACTTTAAAAGATCTGATGGTAGGGTCTTAAGGGTACTTGAAAGTATAAGTCGGTATTCATATCTCCTACTATAACGTGAAACCACCCTGTCGGGGCGCTTTTGTGTGCCAATACAACCTAAGAAAACCTTCATATACACCTGCCTTTTATCGCTATTATTTTGATGCCAATTTTTATGCCAATAGAGGGCACTGATGCCAATACAGAAGGGAATAGAAGGGAGATAAAAACACTGCATAAACTTTACAAGTCTTGATAGTAGAGATTTGGAGGTACGCAAAGGTATTTGAAGGAATAAGAAGGTAATACATTATTTTACATAACGTAAAACTACGGATCAGAAGGTTGGGGGTTCAAGTCCCTCCAGGCACGCCAGAAATATTAAGGCATCCTGCCATTTGGTTTGATGCCTTTTTCTTTTTTATATACACCTGTACCTCAATTAAATATGTTAACATACCTGACCTTGTTTTTGATCTATAAGGAAAGAAGGTAAAAAATGATCTATTTAAAATGTGGAAACTGCGGATCGTCGTTTTGTTTAAAAGTAGAGTAGACCCTGGCATACAGAACTTAGGCCAAGCCTATCAGTTTCTCCCCGTTTCCTTTGGGAGTGCCTCATTAGCCCGACCATATTCAAAATACCAGAAGACCCTCATCTAACCGTACGTGAGGTTTTCCCTCATACGGCTATCCGACACCATTCATATAAGACATTCGCAGGTCAGTCAACGGACAAGCTGTATAACCCTAGTTTTCTAAGGGTGACAAAGACTCCCGGTTTAAAAATCTTACTCAAACGCTGACTGGTTTTGCGACAAACCCGGTAAAAACGGGCTATTATTAGAAAATCCAAATTACTGAATATGCCGGTAACGGCAGCAGGTGTTTCTTTTCTTCCTCCAGCATATCTTTGATACTCTTTGGCCGGCCTTTGATTTTATGGTTTAGGCAGTATTCCATACATTTTTGGATTACGTGCTCCTGCAGTTCCATGAAGTTGGCCACCTTCGGCATGGGGGTAAAGGCAATGGACCGGATAATAGCCACCAGATTTTCCACGCTCCCTTTCTCCCACCCGGAAGCAGCGTTACAAAAAACACCCTCAAAGGCATAGTGGGCTTCCAGTTTTTTAAATTTCTCCTGCTTGACGGCGTCTTTTCCCGACCCTTCCAGAACAGCGCTTTTCAGTTTGTCATAGATACATCTTAAAGGTACACCGCCGAAGTATTCAAAGGCCATGACGTGGCCGGTAAAAAAACTGGCGCTTGTTTTATCGGGAAAGACAGTGGCAAAGATCCCGTAGCTGTATGGCAGCACCGCGCAGAACAGGGATACTCTCGTTTTTATCTTATCTACAAGCGCATAGGCGTCGCCCCAGTCAAATTCCATAGCTTCCCCAGGCTCGAATTCAAGGGGGATAAAGATGTCCGGCTTGTCTATGCGCATCTCCTGAACATACTTTCTTACTGTGGACTCGCCTATGGCAAAGCCTGAGGTAATCAGGGCCTGCCAGATGATCTTGGCGTTTAATTCCTGCTTGACCGGGGCGTCTTTATTTTCATTGATCAGTTTAACAATCTCATGCTCAATAGCCGTCCTCAAGGGGCTTTTTTCTGCCTGGTATTCTTTTCTTGTTCCGGGGAGCGCTGCGCCGTTACAATATTTTTTTACTGTCCACCTTCTTACCTTAAGATGTCTGGCAATCTGTCGCTGGCTTAACCCGTCGACTGTATAAAGCCTTCTGATCATTCTATATGTTTCGGTGTCAACAGCCGCCATCACAGACACCTCCTTGTTTCCCCGGGGAAACAAGGCGCTCCGCCAGTTTGATGAAACGTCTCATTGAATTGCAGATTAAGGTGAAAATACGGTGATACTTTTTAATATCTTCGTCCGCCATGCTTGCGAGATACATTTCTATCTCAGAGATAAGTTTAAGCGCCAGCCTGATTGCCGCATCAAATCTTGAAGCGGTATCACCCTGGCCGGCGCATTTTTTGAATTTTCTTCGTCTATGTCCGCAAGGGCCAGCGCCGGATTTTTTATTATCGCCTGCTTAACTGCCTCGGGTGTGTTTTTGCTGTTATATGCTGAAATCAGGCGCTCAACTGCGGACTTGGGTATGTCTTTTGAGCAGACAGCCAGGGCGAACCGGTGCTGCTCCTCTTTGGGCAGCCGTGACAGTTCCTGGGCGCTGGCCGGGCACAGCTGTTTTGCTAAAACCATTTCAGATACATTTGGATTGAGCTCTTCCGCCAGGGATAATCTCTTGCTTACCCATGATTTTGATTTCATCAGGTTTTCCGCCAGTTCTCTCTGGGTATATCCACCGGCTTGCATCAACTCGCGCAGAATCAGACCCTCAGAAAGGGCGTTCAGCCCTTTCTGAATTGAGGATAAAAGCAGGATTACCTTGCAGGAGTCGGACCGGTCTTTTAGCCTGGTTATTAAAACGTCTGCTTTTGAAACGTCCATTTCCTTTAAGGTTTCAAGCTCGTTTTCACCTGCCAGGGTGATCAGCTCTCCGGACGGATTTTCCATGAGTACAATGGGGGTCAAGAAACCGTACTGGTTGATGCTTTTCTCACATATGGTTTTTTTTGCCTGGGTTTCACCCAGCGACAACATGCGGTTTTTAGGTATCTTTTTAT
>DOTD01000045.1 GCA_003513005.1 Desulfotomaculum sp. | reverse complement strand
ATTGGGCGAAGTCGCTATTTAATGTTGTCAAAGAGCTTTTATACTCATCGCTGTAGTAGTAGTTACATATGATAAGATTAATTTTTAAATTTTGATATCATATGTCTGAGTGATACAATCTGGTTATTAAATATAGGGGCTTCCAATGGAAAGGATTTATTAATGGAAGAGGCTTCAGATAATTTCCTGGCAAGAAGAAATGTCACTGCTTTGCTTTGGGTAGGCAAGCAAGAACCGTCCCTACTTGCCTACGAAAAAAAATATTTCAAAATACCACAATTCGACAAATTCACCAAAGGATACAAGGCTTAATTTGTCATATTTTCATTCTAATAGTAATTTTATCAGGGGGCTGATTTTTTGGAAGAGATTATTAATTCTTTAGCAAATATTTTAAAACATGATCCTGAGCTGCTTAAAAAGGTTTTCGATTCGGTGCCTGCAGGAATTTCCATCACAACGGACATAACCTGCCGTGACATAAAGCATAACAAAAAAGCAGCAGAATTTTTAAGGATTCAACCAGGGGAAGTTTTTTCAGAGACTGCCTCGGGCAGCTTGCCCTTTAGGGCGTTTTATGAAAGCAAAGAACTTTCTCCGGAAGAAATGCCGATTCAGCGTGCGGTATTGCAGGGTGAATCGGTTAAAGAGCAGAAAATCGACCTTTATTGGGAAGATGGGAAACATAAGACGGCCGTCTGGAACGCAATTCCTTTACTTGATGAAAACGGCGCTATTGCCGGTGCGGTAGCCGCTTTTGAGGATATTACCGAGCGCAGAGAATTAGCATATTTTTTAAAGGAGCATCAGGAACACCTGGAAGAATTGGTAATAAAGCGTACGTGGGAGGTTGAACTGGGTGATTACCAGCTGAAAAGGGAAAATATCCGGCGCACTGAAGTTGAAGAAGAATTAAGAAAAAAGAACGAAGAAATTTCAATCATCCTCGAAAGTGTGACAGACTCATTTTTTGCTCTTGATAACGAGTGGAAGTTCACTTATGCCAACGAAGAAGCAAAAAAATACTTTTTCAACGAAGATGTCCTTGGTAAAAACATTTGGTCTTTAATCCCCGATGCCAGGGGCTCAATTTTCTGGGATAACTACCACAAAGTCATGTTAGATAGAGAGCCAGTCCATTTTGAGGCTAAAACAATTTATTCTAAGATTTGGGTTGCAGGTCACGTCTATCCTTTCCAGGAAGGCATTTCCATACTTTTCCGGGATATTTCAGAAAGAAAGCAGCTTGAGAAAGAACTGAAGGAAGAAGAGGAGCGCTGGCTGATAACCTTTATGTCATGCGGCGACGGAATAATCACCGCTGACATGGAAGGCCGTGTGGATAAGATGAACAGCGCCGCTGAAACACTTACCGGCTGGCGGCAGGAGGAGGAAGCAAAGGGGACGCCTTTGGCAGAGGTATTTTATATTATTAACGAACAAACACGCCAGCGCTGTGAAAATCCCGTTGAAAAGGTCCTTGCGGCAGGCAAGATTATCGGTTTGGCGAACAGCACGGTACTTATTTCCCGTGACGGTGAGGAGATGGTACTTACAGACAGCGCAACGCCTATAGATGACTGTGAGGGAAACATATACGGTGTTATTCTTGTATTTCAGGACATAACAAAGAGGGTAAAAATGGAAAAAGAAATGGCCCGCCTGGACCGGTTAAACCTTAATAGAAATAGACGCAATTAAAGATGATAAAAATGTCAATCTCGAGCTTGAAGAAATTCCCGACATAAGCTTCGAAGAGAATGATATTAAACAATTGATCCTTAACCTCACCCGCAACGGGCTTGAAGCGATGGACAAGGGGGGATATCTTACAATAAAAACGTTCACTGACGGACAGAGCGTTATCCTGGCGGTGAAAGACCAGGGTAAGGGGATTCTGCCGGAGCATATGGATAAACTGTACATGCCGTTTTTTACTACCAAGGACTCCGGCACCGGTCTGGGCCTGGCGGTTTGCTATAAGATAGCCGCCAGACATAACGCAAAAATAGATCTGGAAACCAGCCCGGCCGGAACAACTTTTTTTGTTAGTTTTAGTTTTAGGACTTAAGGAAACTTAATTTTAATCTGGAGCAGGAATATCCTGAAATTTACCGGGGAGACTTCCATGACGCGGCTTGTTTTAAGGTTTGGACCACTGCTGTGTGAATTTAATTACAGCACCCGGGCTTAAATCGGCGCGCAGGTAGTCCTTTGGGTTGGTGCTTAATAATTTGACCACCCTGCCCTGCCCGGGGCCGGTATCTTCAATAACCAGGGGAACTCCGTCCAGTTCCACCTGGCGGGTTTTGGGCTCTTTCATATCTTCCAGCCCTTCCAGGACTAGTTCGAGGTATAAAGGTGTGTAGATAATCATTGAACAGATTGCACTTCCCACTGTTTTTTATCCCTGATCAACCTCTTCAGCTTATCCACCGCATGCCCCACGCTTCCCACTTCATCGATTAAGCCGCATTCGACCGCTTCCTGGCCGATTAAAACAGTCCCGATATCCCTGGCCAGTTCGCCCGTGCGGAACATCATTTCCCTGAAGGTTGCTTCATTTATTTTGGAGTGCTGGGTTACAAAGCGCACTACCCTGTCCTGCATTTTGTCCAGGTATTCATAGGTCTGCGGGACGCCGATCACCAGGCCGTTCAGTCTGATCGGGTGGATGGTCATGCTGGCGGTCAGGGCGATGAAGCTGTACTGTGCCGCCACTGCTATTGGGACCCCGATGCTGTGTCCGCCGCCCAGGACTATAGCCACGGTCGGCTTGGAAAGCCCGGCGACCATCTCGGAAATTGCCAGACCGGCTTCTACATCGCCGCCTACTGTGTTAAGGACCACCAGCACGCCTTCAATGTCGCTGCTTTCCTCCAGGGCAACCAGTTGGGGGATGATATGCTCATACTTGGTGGTTTTGTTCTGGGGAGGCAGAACAAGGTGCCCTTCGATCTGGCCGATGATGGTCAGGCAGTGAATATTGCTTTTGCCATCCGGTAAAGTATTGGTCCCCATCTCCTTCAAATTTTGCATGCTTGACTGGTTCTGCTTTTCCGGTTGGGGATCCTGCGGTACGGGGGCGTTCGGGTCATACGGGTCACAGCCGTGATCCGGTTCAAAATCTGGCGGGTAGGGAAAATCATTCTTGCCGTTGCCGGGGTTTTCTTCGGGCATCTGTTCTTCTCCTTGCAGTCAAATTGTTTTTTTAGTATGTTTAAATATAACCAAAAATACACCTTGAGTTTTTTAAAAGAGGTGAACATGGGCACATAGGCAGTTGATCTCCCTTATGTAAGTTAATTTTCAGAGTAGTTTAACATGCTGCCAGCGGCGCCGCGAATTATGAAAACTGAGCTATTAGAGAATAATTCCAAGATAGAGCAGAAAAAAATCAGCCTCCTTAATAAGTCAATTATCAAAATAAATCAAGCCTGACCCCTATTTACACGATAACAACGAGTACCCGACCGGCGTGCGGGTGTCCGATGCCGAACTTAATACTGTGCGCTTGGAGCGCTCCGAGTTCCATGGTGATTGGAATTACGCAATACACCCTCAAGAGCAGTTATGAGTTATTTTGTTACGGATCCTTAGGGCAGGTCTGAGTATACTGTATGGACTTTAAATTGCCGTCATAAAGAAAGTAATTTCTTAGCTTTTTATGTTATCATTGACAGGATGTTGTTTTACTTATAATTTCCATGGGTCGATTGAAAAAAAGTTAAAGTAAGGGTGGTTCGGTTGTCGTTTGTAGAAGCGGTTATTTTAGGCGTTGTGCAGGGGTTGGGGGAGTTTCTGCCCATTTCCAGCTCAGCTCACCTGGTACTGGTCCCCTGGTTTTTTGGCTGGCCTGACCCCGGGCTTACTTTTGACGTAGCCCTGCATGTCGGTACGCTGGTGGCCCTGGTGGCGTTTTTCTGGAAGGACTGGCTTATCCTGATCAAGGATGGTTTCAGACGGCCTTCAGCAAGTCAGGGGCGGCTTTTCTGGACCCTGGTTGCAGCCACAGTACCCGGCGCCCTGTTTGGATACTTCCTTGAAAAGCAGGCGGAAACTGTTTTCCGGACACCTTTGTTAATTGGGTTTATGCTTATCGCGATGGGAATTGTTCTGTTTGTTGTTGATTCCTGCTCTTCAAAAAGGAAAAGACTTGAACAGATGGGCTTTGGAGGAGGCCTTTTGATTGGTGTATCCCAGGCGCTGGCAATTATACCCGGTGTTTCCAGGGCAGGGATTACGATGACGGCAGGCCTTCTTCTGGGACTTAAAAGAAGTGAATCAGCCCGCTTCTCCTTTTTACTTTCTACTCCGATTGTTCTCGGCGCCGGGGTTGCCCAGTTTTCCAAAATCACACCCGGAGACCTTAATGTGCCGTTTTTTACAGGCATGGTTGTCTCTGCGGTAGTCGGCTTTTTATCAATCAAGTTCCTGCTGGATTATCTTGTCCGTCACAACTTTGGCATTTTTATCGTCTACCGCCTGCTGCTGGGGGCTGCCGTAATAGCGTTTGCATTAAGAGGATAAATATTCATGCTCCAAAAACAGGCTTAAAGGAAGGTCAATGCCTTAAGTGCGATTTTGAGCCTTCATCCAAAGAACGAGATAACCCGAGGATAAGCGAGGAAAGTGTTTGAGGCGCATTAGCGCCGAGTTAAAACCTTAGCCGGGGGGTTAAAGGTCGTCGTTGTTCACAGGTGAGCAATATTGCGGAGTGCCGCTGCAGCGACCGGTGAAGCTTCGGTTACTTAAACCGCGGTGCGAAACCAGCGGCGCACTCAAGGTTTCTTGAAAAGACTTTGTGATGCCGGGGATTTAATGCTCGGTGTATCTCGCGCCTGCCATGCCGCCTTTGCAGCGCCGCCTGGTTCTGTCCGAAGCGAACCGTTGGCGTTGCCGGTACGGAGCACCTGAGCGAACCGTGACAACGGCGGCCTGAGGTAAACATGAGCACGTAGACAGTTGAGCTTCCTAATGCAACAAACAATCCCGTGCAGTATGAAATAAGGTAATAGAATCCTAACTGGTAAAATATAGTATAAATGCAGGAATCTGTTATCGCATGTAGTATATAACTGCTAGGGGTTGATTTTTTTGGCAATTTCCAGGCAGGCCAAGGAACAGCAAAAGTACGAAATAATGGGGATAATTTTTCTCACCGTGGCTGTTCTCTGCTTAATCAGCCTGTTTAATCCCTCCGTAGGGCTGGTCAGCAGGTTGGTCGAGCGTATTTTGCGCGGGATAACCGGTGAGGGGCGCTATGTTTTTCCCGTACTGCTGGTCTTTTTCGGACTTCGCCTGCTCTTATTGAAAAGCCAGCTAAAAGTAATTCCTCGCTTCTATGGCGGGCTTTTAATTTTTATAGTGGTTTTAACAATCATTCATCTGATGATCCCGCCTTCGCACGCCCTGGATGCGGGTCTGAAGGGGAAAGGCGGGGGGATTATAGGGGCGATTTGCAGCTTCGTGTTAAAGCGTTCATTCGGCCTGACGGGGACTTATGTTGTTTTATTCACACTTGCACTAGTCGGTATACTGCTCAGCGTCAATATAAGTCTCAACATGCTTATCAAAAGGTCAGTCATCCGTTTTAGCATACTCTATGCGCGTTTCAAGCAGTTCTTCCTGAATTTTCTTTTTACTGAAGAAGAAATTGAAATCCCTGATATTCCCCCCTCTCCCCCGGTAATCATTGATCAGAGTGGAATTGAAGCGGAAGAATTCGACGAAGAGGGGAATGCAGGCGGGAAAAAAGACAATCCCGCGCCAGCCTTTGCGAAAGATGTCAGAGCCCCGGTGATTACTTACTATAACGAGAACAGGAACCAGTACGGTGATGAAGGTTTGCCGGCCGTTTTTCTGCCTGGTGAGTTGGAACCCCTGGCGACAACCGAGAACATATCTTATCAGCTGCCTACTTTAAATATTCTGGCCAGGCAGGTTCGCCCGAAAGTCAGGCGGGTAAGCAAGGATATCACGGAAAGTATCCGTACGCTGGAAGAAACCCTGCAGAGTTTTGGTGTAAAGGCGAGAGTAACCCAGGTATCCAGAGGGCCGACGATAACTCGCTACGAAATACAGCCGCCTGCAGGTGTCAAGGTAAGCAGGATTGTAAGCCTTTCCGACGATATCGCCTTGTGTATGGCTGCTCCCGATGTACGCATCGAAGCCCCGATTCCGGGCAAAGCGGCGGTTGGAATAGAAGTGCCCAACCGGGAAATTTCCATGGTTCCATTGCGAGAACTGCTGGAAACCGATGAGTTCCAAAAATCGGCTTCCTGTCTGACGGTAGCCCTGGGCAAGGATATTGCAGGCAACCCCATCGTCGCCGACCTGGCTCAGATGCCCCATCTTTTAATTGCGGGGGCTACGGGTTCGGGGAAAAGTGTCTGCTTGAATATATTGATTGCCAGCATTTTGTTTAAAGCTCCGCCCGATAAGGTCAAGTTCCTGATTATTGACCCTAAAATGGTTGAACTGAGTACTTACGACGGTATACCCCACCTCGTTTCTCCGGTTGTTACGGAGCCGCGCAAAGCTGCTACTTCCCTGCGTTGGGCAGTCAAAGAGATGGAGCGAAGGTATGAGCTGTTCGCTTCTGCCGGGGTGAGGGACATCAACCGGTATAATAACCTCCCTTACAGCTTCGAATCCAGGGACGGACAGGAGGAAGAAAGGAAGACAATACCCTTTTTGGTGGTCATTATCGACGAACTGGCTGATTTAATGATGATCGCCCCGGCAGATGTTGAAGACGCCATCTGCCGCCTCGCCCAGATGGCCAGGGCGGCGGGAATCCACCTTGTGGTCGCGACGCAGCGCCCTTCGGTGGATGTGATCACCGGTATGATCAAAGCGAATATTCCGTCACGTATCTCATTTGCGGTTTCTTCGCAAATTGATTCCAGGACGATTCTGGATATGGCAGGCGCCGAAAAGCTGCTGGGAAGGGGGGACATGCTCTTTTACCCTGTCGGGGCGGCAAAACCCGTCCGTTTGCAGGGCGCCTTTCTCTCCGATCAGGAAGTGGAATCGCTGGTTTCCTTTCTGAAAAAGCAGGCCTGTCCCAATTACGAGGGACGTCTGATCGGGGAAACGAACTCAAAGGAGAATTCCCAGGAATTCGAAGATGAGCTTTTACCCCGTGCGGTGGAATTCTTGATTGAAGCCGGCCACGGTTCCGTCTCACTTTTACAGAGGCGCCTGCGTATAGGTTACACAAGAGCGGCGCGCTTGATCGATATCATGGAAAGAAGGGGAATCGTGGGCGGTTCGGAGGGGAACAAGCCCAGGGTGGTTCTGATGACCCTCGATCAATATCAGGAAACGTTTCATAAACAGTAAAAATTGTTTGACTATTCCAGGTTTAAGGAATACGATAATACCGCAGACCTTCAGTTAGGGGTGGGCCTATTGGAAACCGGGGAAACCTTTCGAAAGGCCAGGGAAGCCCGCGGTTTGTCGTTGGAAGATGTCGCGCGACAAACAAAGATTAGCTTAAGGTACATCAAAGCTATTGAAGACAATTCTTTTGACGTTCTTCCCGGGGGTGTTTATACCAGGGGCTTTTTACGGAGTTATGCGCGGCTTTTGGATTTAGATGCCGGGGAACTTCTGTTGGAATTTGAAAAACAAAGCCCGGTTGAAATAAATGACCTGTCGGAAGAGCATGCCCCGGCAGATTTTCATTTTCCGCCCAAAGAATCCTTATCTGCAAAAAAGTTTAAAAAAGCAGCCTATTGTATAGCATTTGCTGTAATAATAATTTTAGCCGGTTATTTGGTTTGGGCTGGTTATACCAATATTGTTAAATCAAACGGTTCCGGCCGGGAAACTGTCAAGCCCGCTGATAAAATTGAAAGCCCTAAGGAAAATACCCGGCAGGAAAAAACAGCTGCGGTAAATCAAAAGGAACTTAACGTTGTCTTGGCCGTAACAGGCGGCAACTGCTGGATGCGGGTTGTTTCGGATGGCGTAACTAAATTTACAGGCACTATTGTTGCCGGAAATTCTATAAGTTTTAAGGCAAGCGAACGGATAAAAATAAAGCTTGGCAACGCCGGGGCGGTCAAGGTCACGGTCAACGGCCGTATAATCGGTTTTTTAGGTAAGAAGAACGAAGTAATCGAAAAAGAATTTACTGTGCAAAAATAATGCCGGGAGGTTTTAGCGCCTTTTGGACAATGCGAAAGGGAGAACTTCATGTCTTACCGGGTTGGATTAATCAGCCTGGGTTGTGCAAAAAACCTGGTGGATAGCGAGATAATGCTTGGGCTTTTGAAAGAAGCCGGCTTTGAGATCACCAGCAGCGAAGAAGAAGCTGAAGCCCTGATTGTGAATACCTGCAGTTTTATTGAACCGGCCCAGATGGAATCGATTAAAAATATCCTGGAGCTTTCCCGTTATAAAAAATCCGGCGCCTGCCGGGTTCTGCTTGTCTGTGGCTGTATGCCGCAGCGTTACGGCAGACAGCTTCTGGAGGAATTACCCGAAGTGGACGGTTTCTTTGGCACAGGATCTGTGCTGCAGGTTGCCGGGCTTGTCAAGCGTGCTCTGGACGGAGAAAGGTTTTGTGAGATAAGCGGGCCGCAGTATGAAATTACATCCTCCCTGCCCAGATTAAGGGCAACCCCTCCCCATACCGCGTACCTGAAGATCGCCGAAGGCTGCAGCCGCCGCTGCGCTTTTTGCATTATACCGGCAATCAGGGGGCATTATAGGAGCCGGACGATTGAATCCGTTGAGGAAGAGGCTGGGCTGCTGGCGGCTCAGGGTGTGAAAGAGATTATCTTGATTGCCCAGGATACATCCAGTTACGGGATTGATTTGTACGGCAAATACCGGCTGGCGGATTTACTCAAGTGTCTTGCAGAAATTACGGACCTTTCCTGGCTGCGACTGATGTACTGTTCGGCAGATCGTTTCACCGGGGAACTTATTGATGTCCTTGCCGGTGAACCAAAAATCTGCCGTTATCTTGACATCCCTATACAGCACGCCAGCGATGAAATACTGCTCCGGATGAACCGCCGCCAAAACGTTTCCGAAATTAGAAAGCTGATTTTAAAACTGCGGGCAGCCATCCCCGGCCTTGCCTTGAGGACGACCTTCATGGTTGGTTTTCCTGGTGAAAGCAAGCGGGATTTTGAAGAGTTGATTGATTTCATGAAGAATATGTCGTTTGAGCGGGCCGGCGTTTTTAAGTTTTATCCTGAAGAGGGGACAGCGGCTATGCTGATGGCGAGCCAGGTTCCGGAAGAAATCAAAGAGGAACGCTACCACCGGGCAATGGCTCTGCAGCGGCAGATTTCCCTTCAATACAACCAGTCTTTGGTTGGCGGTAAAATAACTGTGCTCGTGGATGGGAAAGATAAAAAAAGCAATTTATACTTCGGCCGATCAGAAGCGGACAGCCCTGAAGTCGACGGAAAAGTCTATTTTACAGCCGGAAACCACGGACCCGGGGCCGGAGATTTTGTAAATGTTTTAGTGACCAGGGGTCTCGAATATGATATTCTGGGAAAACTGGTTTAAAAAGAAGGTGAATCGAGGATGCCCTGGCGGGGTTTGCGGATACCTATAATCCTGCTGGTCCTGGTGGCCAGCCTGGTGGTCTTCTGGGGCGCACACTGGCTGTTTAACAGGTTCAGCGTTGAACAGCCCCTGGCGGACTTTCTGAAAAGCCAGAGTTATATCCACGCATTTGAAATAAACCGGGATGGATCCCTGGTGCAAATTTCCGTACTGCTTGCTCCGGTTGAGAACCTGAAAGACACTTACGGGGAGCTTGACAGGGGGGTGCGGAACATACTGGGCGTGAAGCTCTATGAGCTAGTCCTTCGGGACAAACGCGACGTTCAGTTGAAAGATGCTTTTTATTACAGCCAGTTTGCGGCTTATGAGGCCGTAATGAGAGGGAACTACCGGGAAATGTTTGACTACGTGAATAAACAGGCGGCGGAAAGAGGCGCGACAGCAAGTGTGTTTATTGATCAGGACCGGATCTATCTGCAGATGAGGCATGATAACAATTATTTGTACGAGGTAATTCCCCGCCCATCAAATAAGACGAATCAGGCTGCTATGCAGTAAAAACGTGCCGGCTATAAAGCGGGCCTTCTTTTTTATTTTTTTTTGTGAATCTGATTATCGTATAATTAGTTAAACAGAAAATATGAAGGGGAAGATAATAAATGAGTAACTGCTGTGATCCTAATGCGCCTATAGTTTACAAGCTGAAAATAGGTGACCAGATGACCGGGTTTTTGGGATTGGAGCAAGCTTTTATGGATGTAAGGGAACTTGACCTGCCGGATCAAGAAATCCCCCGGAAACTGTTAGAAATAGTAGGGTGTAGAAATTACATCCCCGTATGCGCCGAGCCGGCATACAAAGAAGCCCTGTTTGCGGAATATCAAAAGTATATAGCCACAACCAAGCTAGCAAGAAGGGACGGTTCTTGACTTGCTAGGAAAAGCAAGAAGGGACGGTTCTTGACTTGCTAGGAAAATAATGGTAAGCTGTTACAGGGTGGGGCGCCAGTTCGGCGTGGGGAATATAGCCGGGGGGAACCCGGCCCGGGAAGGCCCAGC
>DOTD01000044.1 GCA_003513005.1 Desulfotomaculum sp. | reverse complement strand
ATTTTAGCAAACACAAACGTGTTACAGGAACGGAATTAATGAATTCTATGCAATGCTTCGACTTTGCAGAGGGGATCCTTTCAAACTGGAAGAAATTCTTAATACTGCAGAACAAGGCTAGAAATTAGCCTTGTTCTGCATGTCTATTTTTTGGGCTGTGAATAGTAACGCTTTATTTAAAATTATCGCATCAATTCATATCAGAATAAGCAGATAAATTGGGGTGTTTCGGGTGAAGGTTGACGGATTAAAGAAACTCGAACAGTTAAGTAAAAAAGAATTAATAGAACTGGTGAAGGATTTGTCCAAACGATGGTTGGCACATGACGGAATCTGGTTTCAATGCATCGAGAAAAACTATGGTCTTGATGAGGCGGTAAAAATAGATGGAGAATCATGGGATAGGTTTTCAAAGATAGAAGCCGCAAGGATCATGAGATTCCTCGAAATTACACCCAACAGTGGTCTTCCTGCCCTTATGAAAGCTTTGGAACTAAGACCGTATTACTTTTTAAACAAACAGGAAATTGTTGAATTAAGCGAAAACAAAATGATTTTTAGGATGAACACATGTCGAGTTCAATCAACCAGGAGGAGGAAAGGCATGCCGGAATTTCCCTGTAAATCAGTTGGCATTCTTGAATATTCCGGTTTTGCAAAAACTATCGACTCACGCATTAAGACCCGTTGTCTGTCTTGTCCGCCGGACAATCATCCAAATGAATATGTCTGCATGTGGGAGTTTACGATTTGATTAACAAATATAGTGGGTTATAACAAAAGAAGAGGAGCAACCCCGTAAGAAACTGCCCCGCTGTTATGTAACAACTAATAATTCTCGGCAAGCTTTTCAAAATAGGACTTGGGGCAACAATACAGGCACGCCGGACATTTTTCAGGCGCTTTTGTTCCCTCGTGAACATAACCGCAGTTTCTGCATTTCCATTTGATAGCTTCTTCGTTTTTAAATGTTGTTTCTTTCTCGATCTTTTCCAGCATTGCCCGGTAACGTTTCTCATGCTGCTTTTCAGCAACAGCAATAGCCCTGAAGGCCTGCGCAATTTCCGGAAATCCCTCTTCGTCCGCTGCCTGCGCTGCTTCCGGATAAATTTTAGTATGTTCATTATAGATTTCCCGCCTGAGATTCCCCTACAAAAGCTTTAAAAACGTTCTTTTCGGTTTTTGTTCCTTTTAAAGACCTAGCAGCTTTCTCTGCAGGCTATACTTCTTTAAATTCAGATTTCGCAGCCCCGCATACAGGACAAACCCAATCTGGAGGAAGCTTTTCAAACGGCGTGCCGGCCGGTACTCCGTTATCCGGATCACCCATTTCAGGATCATAAGTATACCCACAGACGGAACAGACGAATTGTCCCGCTTTTACCGCCGCTGCTTCCTGAGCCTGGCTTTTTATGTATGTAGGCGCGTTCTGATGCACGCCTCCCTTTTTAACCTGCTGATAATAGGCATACGTCATCGGAATTCCTTCTTTTAAAACCTCTGCCTCAGTAACTTCTCCTATAAAGACTGTATGGGTCAGCGCGTCAATCTCACTGATAACCCTGGCGCTAATATAAGCCAATGTATTATCGGCAAGATATGGTATTCCATTTTGACTTAGCGAATAGTTGAGACCATTAAATTTGTCAGTATCCCTGCCGCTTTTGAAACCAAACTGTCCGATTAATGATAAAGGAGCGTCCTGTGACAGTACTGAAACAACAAATGCTTTGCTTTCCCGGACATATTCATTGGTCAGATTCTTTTTGTTAAGGCTGATTGCAATAGTCACCGGTTCGCTTGAAATCTGAAAAACCGTATTGGCAACCTGGCCGTTCAGCCTGCTTTCTTTCTTTGAAGCAATAACATAAAGTCCATAGCTTAAATTGTACAATGCTTTAGAATCCAACTTATTGCACCTCCTATAATCATGTATGTACCCTCTCGGAAACTCTTTTGAGCCTCCGCTAAAGCCTTTTTTTTACCCCAATTTTTCAGCTTCACCCCCAATATCTGCTATCATGATATTTTGTGATTGATAGAGACATCGGGAGTAATTAAAATATTATATTTAATTAGAGTCCCGGATTAGTGAATTCGGGACTTGACATTTTTTCATCCCCCAAAAATCAAATTGGAGGCATTAATTGCCAGTACAACTAAATAATGGGGGGATGAAATTGCTTGGCAAATGGCGGCCACATTCGGGATACCGGCAGTATGCTTCACGCGAACTTAAGGTGCGCTGGCCGGTATACCTGCAAATCATTGTGCAGCACAAAGACGGCATCAAGAAACTCTGGCTGTTGGATTTAGACGAACTCCGCGGGGAACTTGGCCCCTGTTATGCCTCCACTGGCCGCCCGGCTTAAGAACCAGCCGGAGCTCTTGCGTTCCTTGGTCATGATGGTTAAGTGCCACGAAGAGAGCGTTGATTCGTGGGTGGAAAGACTGCTTAAGCGACGACATCCTGGCGATTATCTGTGGTTTTCTCCCCGGGCAGATCCCTGTACGGAAGAGTTGTCTATACCAAGCCTTAAGTGGGATTTAAGGCTTTTTTCCAAAACACCCCGGAATTCTAAGGCCTGGAAAAAGGTGTACGCCCGGCGTAGCGCCTCGGAACGGACGAACAAGCGCCAGAAGATTGACTACCGGTTGGAAAGGACCAGGGCCCGCAGCAAAAGAAGGATCTTTTGGCGGCTCACCCTGGGGGCGATTAACCAGCACCTGGATGCCTGGGTTAACCAGTCCCGGGTAACGCTGGCCGAGATTATCGGAATCAAACAGGCTGCGTAGTTAAAGCTCCTATGCCTAGATTCTTTCCCGGCAAAAAAATTTGGTTTTTGCCGGGCTGGCTGATTATTGCCTTTTTCCGGTTAGACCTGCCGGCCACCCATAAACCAACGCTATGAAGTTATCAAGGAACGTGTTTTTCAGCTTTTTTGTGTATGTTTGTGGTTTTAATGCTATTTGTTTCCTGCTAGATGCTGCTGGTTATTTTTGGTTTCCGAGACCCTTCCATGTATTGCTTTCTTTTTTAAGATGGTTTCGGATTGCCGGCTTCCAACTTCTTTTTAAGGTCTTTGATTTGCGCTTCAAGCTGAAGGATATAACTCCATTTTTTAATTTGCCAGACAAACACTGAACAAATTGTAATCAGAGATCCTAATAAAGCAGATATAAGTATTATAACTATTTTGGAAACGTTTTGTACCTTCCAGAGGAGAAAGTTAATAGATACACCTTCGGCATTCTGTACAGAAAAGATAAAAATTATTACAGCAAACACAATCGCCATTAAAAAATAAACCTGGTATTTTTTCATGACTTCACCCTGCCATTTATTTCATTATTTTAGCTATGTGCTTTGTAAACAAACTCTATTAAGCCGCTTCTTTCAACAGGTCAGTTAAATAACATGTCAAGGGTGTCAAGGGGACGGTTCTCCTGACAGCAAAGGCATCATTAATCATGTCAAAAGGAACCGTCCCCTTGACAAGCCAAACAGTCTGTCCGACTCGCCTTATAAACTAGGTTGCTTTCAATTAAGTTTAATAGCTCTCTCCAAGAATCTCAAAGTATGCCTGGGGATGTTCGCAGGCAGGACATATCTCCGGCGATGCGGTTCCTTCGTGAATATACCCGCAGTTTCTGCATTTCCACCTGACAACTTCTTCCCTTTTAAAGGTCATTCCCTTTTCTATGTTCTCCAGAAGCTTCAGGTAACGTTTTTCATGCTGTTTCTCCGAAACAGCAACTGCCCTGAAAACCTGCGCTATCTCAGGAAATCCCTCTTCGTCCGCTATACGTGCAAATTCAGGATAAATCTGGCTGTGTTCTTCTTTCTCTCCGCCTGCGGCAGCTTGAAGATTTTCTCCGACAGTCTTGATTTCACCAGCCGGGAAGGAAGCCGTAATTTCAACGTTACCGCCTTCTAAGAATTTAAAGAACCTCTTGGCATGCTCTTTTTCATTGTCTGCGGTTTCAAGAAAGATTGCGGCTATCTGCTCATAACCATTCTTTTTAGCAGCAGATGCAAAGTAGGTATAGCGGTTTCTGGCCTGTGATTCACCGGCAAAAGCCGTTAAAAGATTTCTTTCTGTTTTTGTGCCTTTTAAACTTTTCATCTTGAATACCTCCTCAATGCTAAGTTGTATTTTGTTCCAATTCGAGAATTTCTAGACAGATAATAATTTCTCCCAGCGCTTTACGTGCTCCTGCTCATCAGCACGGTTTTTTTCCAGTACTTTGCGCGTATCTGGATCCCAGTCGATAGTACCAATCAGTTTGTTATAGTGTTTAATAGCTTCTTTTTCTACCCAAATATCCGTCTTTAAAACCCTTTTCATGCCCAGAATGCGTGAAGAACAACCCATGGCTTGTCCGCACAGGGCAAAAAAATATCTCAGTATACTTGGACGAAATCCAAATTCATATAATTTCATCTGAAAATCCTGGACATGTGTCATCTCATTCAACATCGCCGAGATTAGCTGGATATTCTCTTTTGCCGGCTGCTTAGTAATCTGGCTGCGGTATATGTTAACAGCCATCCTTTCAAAGTTATGCAGCGTTATCAGGCCTTTCCGTATAGCCTTGAGCCTTGCCGGGGGATAGCCGCAGCCCCTCACCTGCACATCCCGGTCTTTTACTTCTGTACGTATTATCAGATTATTGTTTGACACTTCAGCTTCCCTCCTGTGGTTATGCTGAAGAACTCCAGAGGCCATGGATGTTGCAGTAAGCCCTTGCCGTAACATTTTTAGAACTGATGGCAAACTCGACCTCTGTTTTCTCTCCCGGTTTCAAAAACTGCCTGTATACTTTACCGTCAGAAAGCAGTTCCACCCATTCAATAAAATGTTTCTCTTCCATTGGATGAGGCTGACTGCCGACTCTTACAATAACTCGACCATCAGTAACTTCTATAACCGGGACATGCTTTTCCAAGGAAGCATCAACCGTATTCTCCTTTAACAGCAGCATAGGTTTGTTACAGCAAACCAGTTCCCCCTTCCCCGAATGAAGAACCTCAACAATGTTCCCGCAAATACTGCACTTGTAAACCTGTTTTTGTTCCGTCATTTTTCATGCCTCCTTTTAAAATTATACTGTAGTTTTTTCCCTTCTTACCTATTATAATAAAGATTTCTCCTTTTACAAACAATATTTTTTAATTCTTAAAATATTTAAATAATAATTGATTTAGCATTCTAGATATTATCCAAAAATTTATTCAGGTCATCCATAAAACTTTTATAAATTTGGCAGTAATCCGTTTCCTCATATTCCACCTGTTTTATAGGAGAGTAATCAAAACTGTAGATAGTCGCCGCTGGAAAAGCAAGTAACATAGGAGAATGTGTGGCTATAATAAATTGTGCTTTACTTCCCTGGCTCATCTCCTTTAATACACCTAGAAGCTCAATCAGCCGTTTTGGCGATAAAGCGTTTTCCGGCTCATCCAACAGGTATAATCCCTTAATCCGGTACCTGTTCTTGAAATAGGCCATATGATATTGGCCATGTGATTTGGTAACCAAAGATTCCCCGCCGAAATACTTTAATATCCCGGGGGGTCAGACCTCGCCCATTCGTCCAATATTTGCGCAAAAGAACGAAATATTTCAGATGAGAAATATGATCCGGGAACAACTTCCTTGTCCCACTCTACAGCAAGATATCTGTATAGCTCTTCGGAAAACCTGTTATTATGAAATTGAGGCCGGTCTTCTTCCTTCCAGATATGAATTTTGCACTTGCGGGCAATAGCCCTGAGTAACGTTGATTTTCCAGTCCCGTTATCTCCTATTAAGAAAGTGCCCGGGCTCTGGAAGGTAATATTTCTTGTATGCTTAAAAGCTTCCAGGTTAAACGGGTATTGCTCAGTTGTTGGAAAATTTTCCGATAAAAATGTTATTCTTTTTAAGTACATATATTCCTTGACAAATATTTCTACAAAGGAATACAAACTCTGACAATAAACAAGGCCCTGTCCGCTATTAAAAGGAACAGGGCCTCATGTAACTCTGGACATCTTTTATTGATTTGGATAAGGAATTTTGAAATCGGGCCTTTTAGTCAACCATGCCTGCCCGGCAAGATATATGAGAGCTCCCATTGCAAAGATAAAAATTAAAAAATTAACGAGCCCCCCCAGAAAAGGCACATAGGAAACAGCCTTAATTAAAACGACACCGGTTAGAGCGGATATCATCAGCGAAGTTTGCGTACTCTTGTTGATTAAGCGCAGGATATATGCACCGAGAAGCAGACCTGCAAAGATCTTGCCAAGAAAAGCTCCGGCTATAATAAACAATCCATAACCGAAAAGTACGGCGCCTCCGGTATATCCTCCTATTACAGTTATAAAAAGCACTACAGCTAAAATTGGGCCGGTTATAAGAACTGCCAAACCGAGCAGCAAGCTTTTCCAGGGCTGGGTTTTAAGAATTTCCGCTCCTTGTATTATGGGACATGGGAAAAAGAGAGTAAAAACTCCCGTGAAGATCAGTAATGAAATCCACCCTATAATTTCTTGTGTGGTCCTGTTTTGAGAGGCCTCTGTCTTCTCAGGAACAACTGGAAGTTGTTTCACACTGCCTCCAATAATCGCACCTTGTTCTATGTCGGCCTGAGCAGAGGACCTGTAAATAAGATCTCCGCCAATCCTGGCGCCTTTTAAGACTGTCACATGTTTAGCATCGATAATAACGTTGCGATCGATCACTCCGGAAATCGTGACTGTATCCGCCGCGCCTCTAAAGTTTCCTGATATTTTTCCGTCTATAAGCATTTTTTCGGCAGCAGCCAGTACATTTCCGCCAGTTACACTTCCCCCTGCAAACGAAAGATATCTTGACGCAACCAGGGCATTCCCGGCTACGTTTCCGTTAACATTAATTGTTTCACCAGCAGCTCTAAGACTCTGATTGATCCGGCCTTCCATGTAAATATTGCGTCCAGCCGCAAAAAGATCCCTTTGCAGGTTTCCCTGTATCCAGATATCATTTCCAGCCGCAAAAAAGTCCCCGCTGATCGTACCCCGCATTGTGATATTGTTCCCTGCCGCAAAGTAGTCGTCATCAATCATTTTATCAGAAGATATTGTTATGGTGTCCTTGTTCTGTGCCGACACGGCGCCAATAAGCCCAAATAAAAGAAGCAGTATCAAAGACGTCAGAAGAATTATTCTTACCTTTATACGCATAATACCCCACTCTTTCTATCTAAAATAGTTGACCTTATTATGCTCCCGGCATGTTTATTATAGTCTGTGATGCCGCCAGGTTCGGTGATGTTGCCCTTTCAGAATAATTATTTTTACTCTTGAATTCGTCATTGGCTTACTCTTCTTTAATTTATTTTCCTTACTATGTTCCTTACTAAGTCAGCTATAGCAGGCGATGCTGTCAGGCCTGGAGATTCAATACCGATTAAATTGATTAATCCGGCTAAATCCTTCTCTTTCTCATGGGAAATTATAAAATCTCTTTGCTTTTGTCCCGGACCCTGCAGTTTCGGCCTAATCCCCGCCATTTCCGGTGTTAGATCTTCTTCTGATAAAAACGGCAGGAATCTTTTCACGTTTTCGTAAAAAAGCATCTTTTTTGATTCGTCAACAGAATAATCTATTGTATCAATATATTTTACACCTGGTCCAAGGCGCATTCTGCCATCAAAATCAATAGTTACGTGAATACCTACACCTGTAAGCCCGATTGGTGGTACAGGATAGACCAGCCTTGTGACCATCTTGCTTTTACTGTCGGCAACCTTAAAATATTCTCCCTTGCAGTAATAAACCTTGTATCCGGATTTAATCGTGTCGATACCGGCCATTTCGGCAATTTCCTGTGCGTACAGACCGGCGCAGTTAATCAGGATCCTGGTTTTAAAATTAAAATTGCCTCCCCCGTCTGAATGGATTACCTGGCTGTTCCTGCTGCTGGTTTCAAGCCCAAAGCTATTATTTTTCTCCAGTAAGTATATATCTCTCCCTAAACCGGCAACGGCGGCGCCGACCGCTAGGCCTACGACGCCGCTTCCGATAATTGTTATATCAACATACTTACTCATGATTTTCCTTTTTAAGAGTCACTGTTTATTTCTTCTTCTTTTACACCGTAGCGCTTTTGCTGACATACCCGCTTTCCTTCACCTTGGCCTGAGCGGCAGCCAGGCGGGCGATGGGCACTCTGAAAGGAGAGCAGCTGACGTAATCCAGGCCTACAAGGTGGCAGAACTCCACCGAGTTAGCTTCGCCGCCGTGCTCGCCGCAGATGCCGATGACGAGTCCGGGCTTGACTGCACGGCCGTCTTCCACACAAATTATCATGAGTTTGCCGACGCCTTTTCTGTCCAATACCACGAACGGGTCGTCGGGCAGGATCTTTTTATCTACATATTCGTGCAGGAATTTACCCTCGGCGTCGTCTCTGGAGAATCCAAAAGTTGTCTGAGTCAGGTCGTTTGTGCCGAAGGAGAAGAAGTCAGCTTCTTCAGCTATTTCAGCCGCGGTAAGGGCTGCCCTGGGCACTTCGATCATTGTGCCGACACTGTATTCAAAGTCAATTCCGGTTTCTTTCTTTACCTGTGCGGCTACGTCGTTTACATCTAGTTTGGTGATTTTAAGTTCGTTGATGTCCCCGACCAGGGGTATTTCAACTTCCGGAATTACATGCACGCCTTCTTTGGTAAGCTGTGCAGTCGCCTGGAAGATTGCCCTGGCCTGCATCTTGTATATCTCGGGGAAGGTTATCCCTAAGCGGCAGCCGCGGTGCCCGAGCATGGGGTTGAATTCATGCAGGGCGCGTACTTTTTTAAGGATTACTTCTTTTGCTTCGATCTCTTTGGGGTCGCCGTTTGTTGCACGAAGTACGGCAATCTCGATGGCCAGTTCTTCGCCGTTGGGCAGGAATTCATGCAGCGGCGGGTCTAAAAGCCGGATGGTTACGGGCAGGTCGTGCATGATCTTGAGGATTTCGTAGAAGTCTCCCTGCTGTACGGGCAGAAGTTTCGCCAGGGCTTTTTCTCTGTCTTCCAGCGTATCGGACATGATCATTTCCTGGACTATGGGTATGCGATCAGGCGCCATGAACATGTGCTCGGTGCGGCACAGGCCGATGCCTTCGGCGCCAAATTCTCTGGCTCTGGTGGAGTCTGTCGGGTTGTCGGCGTTGGCTCTGACACCAATTGTCCGGATCTGGTCGGCCCAGTCGAGGATTTCCTGGAATTCTCCGGTGATCTCGGGGTCGATCATGGGAACTTCGCCTTTCATTACCTGGCCGGCGGCGCCGTCAATGGAGATCAGGTCGCCTTTTTTGATGATGATGTCGGCGTTTTTAACTTTGAATTCCTGGGCGGTGTAGTCGATTGCTAATGATTCGCAGCCGCAGACGCAGGGTTTGCCCATGCCTCTGGCGACTACTGCGGCATGGCTGGTCATTCCGCCGCGGGAGGTGAGGATACCCTGGGCGGCGACGATGCCGTGGATGTCGTCAGGGGTGGTCTCTGTTCTGACAAGGATTACTTTTTCTCCTTCTTTGCCGAGTCTCTCGGCTTCGTCGGCGTCGAAGACTACTTTGCCGCTGGCCGCGCCCGGTGAGGCGGGCAGTCCTTTTGCGATAACATCGAGTTTGGCGCCCGGGTCGATCCGCCGGTGCAAAAGGTTGTCCAGGTGGGCGGGTTCGACTCTTAAGATGCCTTCCTCTTTGGAAATAAGGCCTTCTTTGACCATGTCGACGGCTATTTTCATGGCCGCCTGGGCGGTACGCTTGCCGTTTCTGGTCTGCAGCATGAATAGTTTGCCGCGCTCAATGGTGAATTCGACGTCCTGCATGTCCTGGTAGTGTTTCTCTAAGAGTAAGCAGGTGTCTGCGAATTGTTGGTAGACTGCCGGCATTTCGTCTTTAAGTTTGGAAATCGGCATGGGTGTGCGGATTCCGGCAACGACATCTTCACCCTGGGCATTGATCAGGTATTCACCATAGAGCAGGTTCTCTCCGGTGGAGGGATTTCTGGTGAAGGCTACGCCGGTGGCGCAGTCGTTGCCCAGGTTTCCGAAGGCCATCATTTGGATGTTGACGGCTGTGCCCAGCGTGTCAGGGATTTTGTTGATCTTTCTGTAGACGACTGCCCGGGCGCCGTTCCAGGAGTTGAAGACTGCGTATACTGCCTTGAAGAGCTGCTCCATGGGGTTCTGGGGGAAGAGGGCGCCGGTCTCTTCTTCATAGATTTTTTTATAGCCTGCGATTACTTCACGCCAGTCTTCGGCGGTGAGCAGGTGGTCAAAGGCGACGTCTTTTTTCTTTTTCTGTTCTTCTAGGATGTGTTCGAATTTGTGGTGTTCGATGCCCATGACGACGCCGCCGAACATGTTGACGAATCTGCGGTAGCAGTCCAGGGCGAAACGTTCGTCGTTGGTGCTTTTGGCAAGTTCGGCTACGGTTTTATCGTTCAATCCCAGGTTTAAGACTGTGTCCATCATGCCTGGCATTGAGATTACGGCGCCAGAACGTACGCTTAACAGCAGCGGATTCTTGGGGTCGCCGAATTTCTTGCCGGTGTCTTTTTCTAATACCGCAAGCTGTTCTTTTACCTGGTCTTCCATTCCGGGCGGGAATTTTCTGTCGTAGTCGTAAAATTCGTTGCAGGCTTCGGTGGTAATGGTTATTCCGGGCGGTACGGGCAGCCCTATGTTGGTCATTTCACACAGGTTCGCTCCTTTGCCGCCAAGAAGACTCTTCATGTCTGCACGGCCTTCTCTAAATAGGTAGACGTATCTCTTTGCCATTTCTTTCACCTCTGTAGTATATCTCCAGCACTTTGCTGGCTGTTTCCTCTACTGCCTTATTTGTTACATCTATTACCTTGCAGTTTAATTTTTGCATAATACCCTTGGCATATTCCAGTTCCTTTAAAATTCGCTCCATTCTTGCATAATCGGCGTTGCCGGTTAATTCTAACGCTTTTAATCGTTCCTGGCGGATTTCGTGCAGCTGCTGAGGAAGAATCGTCAATCCAATAACTCTATGCGGCGGCAGTTTAAATATTTCCTCGGGAGGAATAACTTCAGGTGTCAGCGGTACATTAGCGGCCTTAATCCTCTTATGGGCAAGATACGTACATAACGGCGTTTTTGATGTCCGGCTGACCCCTATAATCACTAGATCGGCCTTGAGCAAACCCCGGGAATCTTTCCCATCATCGTTTTGCACAGCAAAATCAATAGCTTCAACTTTACGGAAATAATCTTCGTCAACCTTTCGGACAAGGCCCGGTTCCAATTTTGGAGGCTTGCCCTCTATTTTACCCAAAGCATCCAGCATTGGAGTCATGATATCTACAGTTGGAATGCCGTATTTGAGGGCCTCTGCCTCCAGGATTTCTCTTAAACCAGGCAGAATGAGGGTATATACAATCATACAGGAAAATGCGCTGGCCTCCGCAACAATTTCGGGAATCTCTTCCGGATTGTTTACATAAGGCACTTTTCGAATATTGACTTTTCCGGAATTAAATTGGCTGGCCGCGGCTAATGCTACCAGTTCCGCCGTTTCACCAATTGAATCAGAAATAATATAGATAACCGGCTGGGTTTTTGGCTTCGTACTGATAACTAACCCCTCCCCATTTTTTATTCACCCAGACCTACAAATAAACGAATAATGTTCGTCTTTGAAAAGCGGCCAATTGCCTCCATCCCCTGGGCGCCTTTCCCGTCATCCACCGGCCGAACCAGCGGAATAGCGTCAATCTCGTGCGCAATCAATTTTTTTGCTGCAGCCCAGACGGATTCCTCAGGTTCGACAGTAATTATATTCGGCCAGCGTGTCATTATTACATTCACCGGAAGCTTGTGAATATCCTGGTTCCCCATTGAGCTCTTCAGTAAGTCTTTGCGGGAAATGACCCCCTCCAGGAATCCCCCCTCTTTGACGACAAATAATGTTCCGACATCCTCGGTAAAAATCGTCACTATTGCATCATAGACCGAACAGTGTTCAGGGACGACAACGGGGACTGATTTCACATCCCCTACTTTAATTTGGAATAATTTCTCGGCAATAACCCTGTTTGGAGATTTCCCGCTATAGTAATATCCGACTCTTGGTCTGGCGCCTAAAAGGCCTGTCATTGTCAACACGGCCATATCAGGACGCAAAGTTGCCCTGGTCAGAGAAAGGCGCTCCGCTATCTGCTCACCTGTAATGGGGCTGTTCCTTTTGACTATCTCCAGGATGGCCTCCTGCCGCCGCGTTAATTCCACTTATCTACCCCTAAAACCTAACTTTTTAAGTATCTATCTTGAAAATAACATCCTGAAAACTGATGTTCATTAGGGAGGTCGGCTGCCTGCATGCTCATTTTCGCCTCTTATGCTTGTACGAACTCGTTCACCCTCGGGCTCGGTCAAAACTCGGCGCTTATGCGACTCAAACACTTCCCTCGCTTATCCTCGGGTTCTCTCGTTCTTCGAATAAAGGCTCAAAATCGCACTTAAGACATTGCCCTCCCTTGCTGTTGAATTTTCATCTTACTGATGGCACTGCAGTGTCTATTTAGTAAAATCGTCCAAAAACGATGTTTTATAAGCGAAGCGCCGGTAACAGCTTGTTCAATTATATATTACTTAATATATTACTCTTATCCTTTCAAATTCCTTCTGGTAAAACTTATTCAGAACTAACCAAGTTTACTTAGATCAGCAACTAAAAAAACCAGGTTTACTATATTCTTCAGAAGGCTAAGACGGTTATTCCGTATTTTTTCGTCTTCGGCCATTACCATAACGCCTTCAAAGAAACTGTCCACAGGCTTTCTTAATTGTGTCATAGTCATAACCGCGCTGCGGAAGTCACGTTCTTTTACACTCTGCTCTACCTTCTCCCTGGTATTTATAAAAGCATTGTTCAGGTCGGTTTCTACAGGATGCTGAAACAAAGTTTCGTCTACTTCGGTTAGATTATGTTTCCGGGATATGTTATATGCCCTGTGAAAGGCTACCAAAAGGTCCTGAAAATCCGTCTCTGCGCTTAAGTCCTTTAATGCGGATGCTTTTTGCCAGCTTCCGTACAGATCATCAACACCCACCGAAAGAACGGCTTCACATATATCATAAGAAATTCCTCGATCACTAAAAATATTTCTCAAACGCTGGGTAAAAAATACTTCAAGTTCTTTAAGAACTTCATCCTGCGCTAATTCAAGCTTGGAACTTAACAGATAGCTTTGATAAGCAGCTGCTAGAATATCATGCAGGCAAAATACAAGGGCGTTTTCAAGAACTATGTGGCAAACTCCCAGCGCCTGGCGCCTGAGCCCATAGGGATCCTGGGAGCCCGTAGGCTGAATACCGGCCGCAAAACAACCCACCAGGGTGTCCAGTTTATCTGCGACGGCCAAGATTATTCCGGTCGTTTCTGAAGGGAGTTTGTCGCCCGAAAAACGCGGCAGGTAATGATCGGCAATGGCCAGGGAAACGGTTTCTTTTTCTCCCTGCCGTTTGGCATATTCACAGCCCATTATCCCCTGGAGTTCCGGAAACTCGTAAACTACGTTGGAGGACAAGTCGGCTTTGGCAAGGCGCGAGGCTCTTAAAGTATCTGCGGCAATTTCTTGCTCAACACCCAATGACATGCACAGAAAAAAGCATATTGAGGTTACCCGTTCCATTTTTTCGTAGAGAGTGCCCAGGTTTTCCTGCCAGACAATTCTCTTCAAAGAATCAGCTCGCTCAACAAGAGGAGTCTTTAAATCCTCATTCCAGAAAAAAGCCGCATCAGCCAGCCGTGCTCTCAAAACCCTTTCAAAGCCTGATCGAATGAGATCATTCCCGCCATTATTGGAAACAGCTATAAAACGCGCCAAAAGCGATGAATCCGGGCCGAAGACAGGAAAACAACGCAAGTGATCACGCATTGAGGTAATCAGTACTTCCTGAGGTATCTGTAAGTATTCATTGTTAAAACTTCCTACTATTACAGTGGGGTATTCTACCAAATTAGCAACTTGTTCGAGCAGTTCCGGGTCCGGTTTTGCTTCTCCGCCCTCCTGAGCAGCCAGTTCAGTGATTTTCTCCCAGATTATACTTTGTCTTTGCGACTGATCAATCATTATTTTAGCCTGGTCGATTTTTTCAAAATAATCATCCGGATGTTGAACCATTATCGGGTAGTTGCTGTAAAATCGGTGTCCGTATGTGATATTGCCGGCTATTAGTTCCGCGGTAACAAATGGGATTACCTGTTCTCCATATAGCGCCAGCAGCCAGCGGATTGGCCTGATAAACCGCATCTCTCCCTTTCCCCAACGCATTGACTTTGGAAAATGCAGCGAACTAATTACGTCCGGGCAAATTTCCAACAAAACTTCAGCCGCAGGGCGGCCTGCCTGCTTGTTAACAGCAAAGACATAATCTACCGTCCCTACGGGTTTTATAATTAAATCCTGAAGATCTACACGCTGGCTTTTTGCAAAGCCTTGAGCCGCGCGTGTATATTTCCGGTTCTCATCAAAGGCCACTTTCGCCGCAGGACCTTTTATTTCTTGGACTAACGGCTCCTGAACAGGTTCGAGACCGATAACATGCAGCAATAAACGCCTGGGCGTGCTGTAAGTACGGACTGACAAAAAGGGCAGCCGGTGTACCTTAAATTTTTCTTCCGCCAGATCTTTTAGTTGTTCCAGAGCCGGGTTTATAAAGCGCGCCGGCATTTCTTCCATGCCAATTTCCATGATGAAATCTTTATTCGTTGTCCTCAACCTCCTTTATGCGGCCTAAAAGTGGGTAACCCATCTTTTCGCGTTCCGCTATATAGCCCTGGGCGCATAAACGGGCGATTTCACGTACCCTGTGAATAAAAGCGGTACGTTCTGTAACACTGATGGCGCTGCGGGCATCCAGCAGGTTAAAAGTATGGGAACACTTTAAAACGCAATCGTAGGCCGGCAGAATGAGCCCCTTTTCGGCCACCCGTTTGGCTTCCTGCTCATACATTTCAAAAAGCTTGAAAAGCATCTCAATATTTGCTTCCTCAAAGTTATATATTGAATGCTCAACTTCACCCCTGTGGTGAACATCCCCGTATGTAATCCCGTCAACCCATTTAATATCAAAAACGCTTTCCACCTGTTGAATATACATGGCCAGCCGCTCCAACCCATATGTTATTTCCGATGCAACAGGCCTGCACTCGAACCCTCCGCACTGCTGAAAATATGTAAATTGGGTTATCTCCATCCCATCCAGCCAGACTTCCCATCCCAACCCCCAGGCTCCTAATGTAGGCGACTCCCAGTTGTCCTCGACGAACCTGACGTCGTGCCGGTCTGTATCGATTCCAATCGACTTCAGGCTTTCCAGGTAAATATCCACCACGTTAATGGGTGAAGGTTTTAAAATCACCTGGTACTGGTAATAATGCTGAAGGCGGTTTGGGTTTTCTCCGTACCTGCCGTCGGTTGGCCTTCTTGATGGTTCCACATAGGCGACGTTCCAGGGCTCAGGGCCCAGTACACGTAAAAAGGTGGCAGGATTCATGGTTCCCGCTCCTTTTTCCACATCGTAAGCCTGTTGGATTATGCAGTTCCTGCTCGACCAAAAATCATTTAGGGTCATAATTAAATCCTGAAAATTCAACCTTTTTCCCTCCACAAATTTAAACCTCCCGCATTATACTGCATGTTACAAGGCGGAAGGCAAATATTTTCTTGAAAAACTATTTAATCCCATAATTAACTCATAATTTATCAGACTTGAAGAAAAAAGTCAATTATTTTAGGAATAATTAGAGTTTGAGGTTATACCGGTTGTTTTTGTTTCTGAGTTTTTCAATAAACATTTCTGTCGCGCACCGGTAGCCAAGGTGATATTCGAGATGGAGCTTAAGCACGTAATACAACTCCTCGCGTGTTCTAGAATCGACTTTTAACTGCCCCAGTTTAGGAAGTTCCCAGGCAAGCATAAGCTTGATTGTCTCCAGTGTTCCCCTGTGGCACCTAATCATCTGATTCTCTCTATTGTCTCTTGCGCAATCTGCGCAAAGGAATCCTCCCGCTAGAGGAGAAAAGGCCAGCGCCTTACCGGTTAAATCTTTACGGCATTTAGCGCAAAGATCCAATACCGGTTTATAGCCCACCAGGGTGATCAGCTTTAATGCAAACGCACGGGCAATGATTTCAGGATCACCCCTACCCAACTGTCTCAGAGCTTCCGCCAAAACCGCAAACAATACCTGATTAGCTTCCCCCTCAACAGTTGAATTCTCGATAAGTTCGACAGCGTAACTGGCATAACAAATTCTGTCCATCCTCAGAAACAGTTCGGGGAAAGACTCCAGTTCCTCGCACTGGCGAACGGAATCCAGATATCTACCCTTATGGATTAGAAATCGCGTCAGGGTGAGCGGTTGTACTGCGCCTCTTTTCCTGCTTGTTATCTTACGCGATCCATGGGCCATTACTTTTAACTTTCCGTATTCCAAAGAAAACAAAACGAGAAGTTGATCGGTATCGCCCCTGCTGAGGTTTCTTAGAACCAAAGCGTCTGTTTTGTATAGTTTCATTGTTTCCACCATATCTTGTTACTCATCAAACCATGTCTTAACTCAAATAAATAAGAATCTTTATCTTTTAGTTTGTTTGCAATCTTTAGCATTTTTTCCTTGTCGAAATCCATTTTAAAACCTTCTTTCTTGTTAAAAATAATACTATCAAAATAATCGAGGAAGAGGAATACAGGGACGGTGCTTCTGAAGAGTCCAATTAGGAATACAAGGGACATTTTTGTGTACTTTTTTCGATAAGCGAGGTTCGGCCTGTACTAGAACCACAGTAATCCAGAACTGTCCCTCAAAGGGGGTTATCAACAGTGAACGATTTGCGAAGCGCCGGTAACAGCAGTCGGCGAAGCGAGGGTAACCGGACAGCGGTGCGAAACCAGCGGCGCTCTATAGCTGATAGAAAACAGTCTTAATGCCAAAGTTAAAAGAACAATGATGAGAGTTTTTTTATATGCCGCCTTTGCAGCAACCGCTAGTCCGGTCCGAAGCAAGCTGCGCTGCTGTCGAAGCGGAGCATTGAAGTGAGCGGTGATATATGCCGTGCCTATCGGATTAACCGTATGAAGAACTTATTTTCAGGATAGACATCCATGCCGCTAAAGCGGTGCCATCAGGAGGATGAAAATGGCATCATAAAGGAAGGGCAATGTCTTAAGTGTGATTTTGAGCCTTCATTCAAAGAACGAGAGAATCCGAGGGTAAGCGAGGAAAATGTTTGAGGCGCATAAGCGCTGAGTTTTGACCGAGCCGGAGGTTGAACGAGTTCGTACAAGTATAATAGGCGAACATGAGCACGTAGACAGTTGACCTCCCTGATGCCAAGTTGACTTCAAGTAATTTTCAGGATAGTTCAACATGCCGCCAGCGGCGCCACGAATTATGAAAACTGAGCTTTTAGAGAATAATTCCAGGATAGAGTATAAAAAGTGATGTAGTTAAGTAGCCTCCTTAATAAGTCAATTATCAAAATAAGTCAAGCCTGACCCCTATTTTAGCTTATGACCCCTATTTTAGCTTATGACCCCTATTTTAGCATAATCATCAGCCAATACATTATTTACAACCCTTTGTATACTATGGGCAGCAGCAAAAGCCCGCAAACCCGCATTCTTAAAATGAAAATTCCTATACGCTCAAGTTATGGACATTTAATACCGTCTATTTCTGGACATTATGTTCTGGCAGTAACAGGAATAGGATTCTTTCTTAGCCATATATTTAAATATGACTAAAAACTGAAGGTGATGTGTATTATGGCTGGTCAAAGGTTCACGCAGATAACAAATTTTTGGAGTGACGTTTTAGAAAAGGACGGCAGACAGTTCTCACGCGTAACAATTGAATCAACTCATCCCCTTTCATATCAACTCAACTCCAGCGGCGTAAATGTCAAAATGCTTATCAGGAAGGCGCGGGCAAATATAGATTATTCAAGGACAGAAGTCTACGACGGCCTGATTAACGAGTTTATCGTAGAGCAAAACGAAGCTGAAAACGTCACGGCGGAAATCTTTCTAGATTACGAAACTCCTTTTACAGTTGACTTCTCCGAAGGTATTCCCGCGCGTACTTTTATTGCTCTTGATCGAAAATGCCTCTATGATATTTTCTCCCCCTTGAAAATAGTAATTGATCCGGGTCATGGCGGCGATGATAAGGGCGGCTTCGGCCCTGTTGATCTGCTGGAAAAGAATGTAGCGCTGCTCCTGGCCGAGCAGACAAAACTACACCTTGATAAATACGGGGCGCAAACAATGCTTACCAGGAAAAACGATCAGAACATACCGCTAAGAAAGCGGTTCAACCTTGCACTAAGCAATAAAGCGGATCTTTTTATAAGCCTTCATACCAATTACGATAAGAATCCGGAAGTCGAAGGACTTTCTGTCGGATACAACCCGGCTGCAGCCGGCAGTGAAAAGTTGGCCGGATTGATAGCAAAGGAGGTTGCCAGAAAAATAAAACGTGATATCCGTGAAATAAAAAGGGACAGTAAGTTAACAGCGCTGAAAAAAATTCCGGGAGTTGTCGTAGAACCGGTTACAATTTCAAATTATGTAGAGGAAGGTCTTTTGAGAAATCCTTACTTATACGAGAAAGTAGCATTTGGAATCTTCAACGGTATTAAAGAACTATTTGATGGATAAGTTTTTAGTTGCGGGAAAAAATAACTCACGGCCCCATCTTTGGGGTACTTCTAATTTGCTTGGTGAAGTAATTGAAGCGATTGCGATTGCTAACAACTCTTCTGGTAATTGGTATTACATGCCAAATTTGGCCATCATGCGTGTTAGGAAGCACAAGAAGCTACTGCAACTGCACTAGTTACCCTATTAAGAAATCTCAGGACATGCCCGTATTGAATGAAAATATTTTAAGTGATAATCCTGACCCTTCTCCTTACTATGATGTTTGCCTGTTAATTGATACCTTTAATTTATCCCTGACAGTATTTTCTAAAGGGGAACCGGTTCGAAAATATCCTGTGGCTGTTGGCAAACCAAGTTCGGAAACACCTGTCGGTGTATGGGAAGTTGTCGATAAGTCAGATCTGCCGGGCGCCGGGACAGGCGCCCGCTGGATGCGTTTAAATATACCCTGCGGAAATTTTGGTGTTCATGGAACAAATAATCCTTCCTCCATAGGAACATACGCCAGCGGCGGGTGTGTCCGCCTGCATAATCTTCATGTTGAAGAAATATATCCCTGGGTTACTGTCGGAACACGTGTAATAATTGCCGGCAACCCGTTCGGACGCTTTGGAGAAGATTATCCCCTCCTGAACCAGGGCAGCTGCGGTTCTGCCGTTCAAGCTGTCCAATACACATTAAAGCGTCTCGGTTTTTACAGGAACGAAGCAGATGGAATTTTCGGACCCGGCACTGCCCGGGCTGTAAAAGACTTCAGACTAAAAAAAGTCCTGGCAGAAGGTTCGCATGTGGACGAGGAAATTTATCATCTCCTGGGCCTTTGAATACTACCCTTCCTTCCGGCTTCATATACTTTGCTATAGACAAGTAAATTTTCCATATACGCTCGGCGGGTGAATTAAAATCGACAGGTTGTTATTAATCTGTATATTAACAGCAATCATTCATTTAACTGATACGTTAGCATATGCGGTGCGTCTTTCAGGAGTTTCCACCAAAAGACTTGCCACAGCCTTTTCCTTGTTCCAAATCGTCTCTTTGCTGGCCAGCACTGCAAACCTTGTCCAGGCGCCACTGCTTTCTTCAATTGTCGAGCAAACTATTAACAACGCAATGAAAGATACTCTTGCTGTCAGCCAGGGTCTAGTTCAAGATCCCTATTACAGACAACAGCTTGCTGTACTAAATTACCAAATCAGACTTGTAATCTTTTCAGCCACCGCCGGCACTCTGGTGGGCGTCTTTTTCACCCCTATATTCTCTTTTGTTTTTAACAGGGTTATTTACATGTTTGAAGAAACAGGTTCTGTGATCAGGCTCGTCATAATGCTTCTTTCCCCCCGGCGTTTGATCTTGCTTTTATTTCAAAGTTTTTCATTCCTGCCCAAGCCGAAATTATATCGACGGACTATTCCGCTTGCATTCCTTATTGCCAACATAATTGTCATTTCGGTTTGGACAACGGGCGTGCTTTCCTCTCTTTATGCCGGCGCCTTGCTGCCAAACTACAGGTCTACGGCAAGCCTGCTGTCCGGTGTTGTCAACGGTATAGCGACAATACTTTCAGCAATAATTATTAACCCTACGGCGGCTGTAATAACGGATCATGCTCTAGGAAACGAGCAGAAGGAAGAAATCAAACAAATGGTTTATTATCTGTGCTTAACCAGAATCATGGGAACCATCCTCGCCCAAATCATTTTTATCCCTTCAGCCCTTCTTGTTAAATGGGTAACCATCCTTATCGTAGGCCTTTAAAACCGAAAAACTAAAAAACTGAAAAAAGCGTACAGGCGCCCTTTTCTATTACAGCTCATACCCTGTAATGAAAAGAACACCAAGGACTGGTGATGGCTGCCTTGAATTTTTCCTCCATTCCCATTAAAACTCACGTCGTAACTGAAAAAGACGATATCGTTGAACTGACCCGAAAATATACCGAAGGAATTGCTTTCCCGGGGGATATCATCGCTGTAGCGGAAAGCGTAGCTGCAATTACTCAAGGCCGTGCGGTCCTTTCTGAAAAAATCCGCCCGGGCTTGATTGCTAAATTCGTCAGCCGTTTCCCTGCCAAACATGGCAGTCTGGCTACTCCGACCGCAATGCAGCTTGCTATCCGGGAAGTAGGCATCTTTAAAATCATACTTGGCTGCGCTGCATCTATCTTCGGCCGTTTGATAGGAGCAAAGGGATACTTTTATATCGTGGCGGGCCGTGAACTTGCTTTAATTGATGATATAGCAGGCACAATGTGGCCTTATGAGAAGCACATTATTCTCGGACCTAAAGAGCCGGAAAAAATTGTCCGTTCAATCCTTGAGGCAACGGGTGTGGACGCGGTTATTGCTGATGTCAATGACATCAAATGCGTCGATATACTGGCCGCAACCAGCCAGGATAGTGAAAGGACAGCAAAAGAAGCCCTGATCGATAACCCTTTTGGCAATGACGATCAACAAACCCCGATAGTTGTAATTAAGCGGTAAATATCTTAAGGAGTGGATTACTTGCTACCAACACCAACCGTTTTTAAACTGGTCGCGGGAACGGGAGAAAGCATAAGTCCCCTGAACGCCTTTGATCAAGCCCTGCTGGAGGCAGGCGCCGGCAACGTGAACCTTTTAAAAGTAAGCAGTATTTTACCACCCGGCGCAGTCTATGACGAAACAATTTCTTTGCCGCCGGGCTCGCTTGTTCCCATCGCTTACGGTACACTGACATCATCAAAACCGGGTGATACTATCACTGCAGCAGTAGGAGTCGGCATTCCCGAGGGCGGTTTCGGAGTAATCATGGAATACTCCGGTCACGTTTCGAAAAAGGAAGCGGAAGATATAATCACGGGGATGGTGAAAGAGGCTTTTCAAACCAGAAACCTTAAATTAACAAAATGCCTGGTCAAAGCTATTGAACATCAGGTTATCGAAACTGGATCAGTCTTTGCCGGTGTTATTCTCTGGTATGACTAATCCGGAATCATCCTCCGGGCCTCCAACCAGACGTATCGGATAGCCGCAGCGGCGGCATTTTTTTTCGTTTAATCCTGTTATCCTCACGGTATAAGCATAACGCTCAATTATTTTAAACTTGCACTGCGGACAGTATGTGTTCCCCGCGTTCAGCTGCGGCGCGTTGCCAACATATACGTAATCTAGTTTCTCTTTAGCCAGTTCCCACGCTTTTTGCAGGGCCTGAATTGGTGTGGCCGGTTGGTCCATTTTGTAGTTCGGAAAGTACCGGGAAAAGTGCAATGGTATTTCGCGGTCAAGGCCGGCGGTCCAGGAAACCAATCCATTGATGTCTTCTAAAGAATCATTCAATCCCGGAACAAGCAATGTGGTCAGCTCAACATGACATTTATCAAACGCTTCCTCGACCGTGCGTACCACAGGTCCAAGTTTTCCGCTGCAGACGGATCGGTAATATTCGTCAGTAAAACCCTTGACGTCTATATTCATGGCATCGATGTACGGAAGAATTTGCTGAAGAGGTTCTTTGTTAATATAGCCGTTGGTAACCAACACATTCTTTATGCCCTGTTCACTGGCTGTCTGCGCAGTCTCCAGGACAAACTCAAACCATGTAAAAGGCTCTGAGTAAGTGTACGCTATCCCGATGCAGGAGCGGCCCTTTTGCCTGTATTGATTGACAAGGTCCACCGCTTTCCGGGGAGAGATCTCCTCTGTATGATATCCTTCATCAGCACGCGCAATTGTCCAATTCTGGCAAAACTTGCAGTGCAAATTGCAGCCTATCGTGCCCATTGACAAAATGTTTGCGCCGGGATAAAAGTGGTAAAACGGTTTTTTCTCAATCGGATCCATCGCAATCGATGAACAGCGGCCATAATTCAAAGCAAATAATGTTCCGTCTATATTTTTTCTTGTCCTGCAAAAACCGGTACGCCCCGGCCCGATATTACATACCCTGGGACATAACGTGCAGGTTACATATTTGTCCTCTTTCTTCTCGTAGAAAAGAGCTTCGTTGACCAAGCTCTCACCCCTGGCTGTTATTTGTATCTTTCAACTTTAAATCTTTCCAGTTGTACAGGTTCGTCCGGACCTATACCGGCTTTTTGTTTGGCAATGGAGACCTGCTCATCGACAGTGTCTACACCTTCTAAATCGGGCAGGAGCAATCCGGAACGCCTTCCGGAACGTACTATGACACCGTAATTCTTAGGGTCCAATTCCTCAAGGCTGTTTACAGCCTCCGGTGGCCCAAGCACATCAACAGAATAACTTAAGTCAGCCAGTTCTCCCCTATCGACAGGATAAAAACGCGGATCGTGTGTTGCCGCGCTGATTGCGTTATGAACAACCTCTGCAACAACATTTTTATATTGCCCTGTTATAGTCCCTATACAACCTCTTAAGTTACCATGTTTTTTTAAGGAAACAAATGCTCCCGCTTTACCTGCAAACTGCGGCGGAATATCCTTGTCTTCCGGAATTTGCAGCTTTCCCGTTGCTAAATAGTTTTCCAGGGTTTGACGGGCTATCCTGACTAGATAGCTTTCTTCTCCGCGCTCTTTATTTTGTTCAAGAAACTTATCCATAATACGGTTTTCTGGTTTTGGTTCCCCGGGTGTCAAAACAGCAACCATATACCCGACCCCAAAAGGACCCTCATATGATAAAACTTCCCCTTTTACAGACAAACCATCAAAGGATCCCGACATCATTTGAATTGATCTGAGACCGCATTCCCCTGCTTTCTCCGCTAATTCCTCATCGATATGGAGAATCTCTTCAAACTGTGCTTTGCTGACCAGTTCGACCATTTTGAGGTCGAATTCCTTTCCTTTCGGATCGAAACCAGCCGGAGCCTTCCTTGTCAAACGGTGTGAGAGATCCCCGCTTGCCAGCACAGCCACCTTCTTCCCCAATTTGGACGCCGATCTGCTGACAGCGGCGCCGAATTTATATAGCTGTTCCCCGGGCAGCAACCCCATCGACACAGCAACCAAAGGAAGACTGGCCCCGGCTTGAAGAATAAAATAAAGCGGAACGGTCATCCCATGATCGAGGTTAAGGTTTATATGATACTTTCGCGCAAATTCTTCATCCATCTCATACACAGGTATCTCCAGGAGCGCAGACTGGCAAACGATCTCTTTCGCTATTTTAAGATCATTATCCAAATCAAAACTCACGCCTGCTGCGCCAAATTGTCCAAGGTTGCCTTTTAAGCGGGGAGAAACATTCAAGGCAATAAAATCACGAAATAAGGGCGCGTGGGGAGAGATTATCACTAAGACCTCAGCGCCGCTTTCTATAATTCTTTTGCCCAATTCAAGCATGGCTGTCTGTGAGGACTTTACTTCAGCAGCGCCCTCCCTTCCCACTTCGGGTACCATTATAGGTGGATGGGGACAAATACCGCCAAAAACAACAGTCATTTAAAACCCCCCTTAGCCAAATTCACTTAACTAAGTAAACAAGCCCCAGTAAACAAAATACAGTCCCAGACAGATCAGAAACAATCCGCAAGCTTCATTTACCCTGCGGTAAACAACCGGGCGAAAAAGCTTCCTTCCCTTGCTGATCATAGCAGCTACAAAACTGTACCAGGTATAATAAAATTAAGCTCCCTGTAAACCTTTGTTGATGAATTATCATCCTTTTAATGTCGCTGCATTGGCAGCATGGAGGCTGCTAAATTATTTCCGGCATATCTGTGATGAGGCAGTTCCCTGTCATCTGGGGAGGTTTGGGTATCCCCAAAAGACATAAAACTGTTGGAGCTATATCTTCGAGCCGGCCCCGGCGCAGAACAACATTTTTTAAGCCCTCGTTGACCAGGATAAACGGAACATGGTTAGTGGTATGAGCCGTATGGGGTTTCCCCTCTTCATCCTGCATCTCCTCCGCATTACCATGGTCGGCTGTAACCAACACTGTGCCTCCTTTTTCAAGTACTGCGCCAATCACCTGACCCAGGCAGTAATCAACAGCTTCAATAGCCTTGACGGTAACTTCAAGAATCCCTGTATGTCCAACCATATCCGCATTAGCATAATTCATGATAATTACCTGACAGTCTCCTGCTGCCAATTTTTCCAGAAAAGCGCTTGTAACTTCGAGAGCGCTCATTTCCGGCTTTAAATCATAGGTTTTCACTTTAGGGGAAGAGATCAGCAAACGATCCTCACCGGGATAGGGTGTTTCCATTCCTCCGTTGAAAAAGAAAGTTACATGAGCATATTTCTCAGTTTCAGCAAGCCTCAACTGCTTTACACCCTGCTTGCTGAGCGTTTCCCCCAGCGTATTCACCAGAAAATGGGGCTCGTAGGCCACCGGCGCATCTATAGTATCATCGTAAAGCGTCATACATGTAAAAAGCAGGTCATTAAGCCTAACCGTCCGGTCAAAACCGTCAAATTCCCGATCAACAAAAGCATGAGAAATTTGCCTGGCCCTATCCGGCCTGAAGTTGTAAAAGATTACCGAATCACCGTCTTTAACCATATTCAAGGTTTGATCTTCTGAATTAATGATTACCGTCGGTTGAACAAATTCATCTGTTTCATTCCGCCGGTATGAATCTATAATGGCCTGGGACGCAGAGGCTGAGCTTAAACCTTCACCTAAAACCATTGCGTCATAAGCTTTTCTTGTTCTCTCCCACCTGCGGTCCCTGTCCATTGCGTAGTAGCGACCCATCATTGTTGCTATTTTTCCAATATTTAATGCCGAAAATTTATCTTCCAATTGTTGAATATATTCCAGGGCATTATCTGGCGGCACATCCCGGCCATCCAGAAAACAGTGGACCCTTACTTTCCGCAGGGAATTATTCTTCGCCAGATCAAGAAGTGCGAAAAGGTGTTTGATGTGACTGTGCACACCTCCGTCAGATAACAGACCCATCAAGTGAAGAGTTGAATTGTTCTTTTTTACATGATCAATTGCAGCCAACAGCTTTTTATTAGTATAAAAAGTCCCTTCCCGAATCTCCTTGTTTATGCGCGTAAATTCCTGATAGACAACCCGGCCCGCGCCTATATTAAGGTGCCCGACTTCGGAGTTGCCCATCTGCCCCTCGGGGAGCCCTACGTCTTCACCGGATGCACTTAATGCGGAAGAAGGAAATTCCTTGAACAGCCGGTCAAGATTCGGAGTTCTTGCGGAAGCAATAGCATTGCCCCTGGTTTTTTTGCTCAGGCCCCAGCCGTCAAGGATTACCAGGGCTAAAGGTGTACTTTTAAGAAGCATTTTTATAACTATTCCAGACTATTGATGAAAAGGCGTTAACCTGCAGGCTGGCTCCTCCAACCAGAGCGCCGTCCACATCAGGCTGAGACATAAGTCCCGCGATATTATCAGGTTTGACACTTCCACCATATAAAATCCTTATTTTTTGCGCTATTTCAGGGCTTGCATCCTGAACCAGGAAACCGCGGATCAGACCATTTACCTGCTGCGCATCCTTTGCCTCGGCGGTAAGTCCCGTACCTATAGCCCAAACCGGTTCGTAGGCAATAATAATCCTGGATAATTCAAGCGGGCTTAAATCAGCTAAAGAGCCGCCAAGTTGTTTCTCAATAATTTGTCCGGTTATTCCGGTTTTCCTTTCCTCCAGAGTCTCTCCAACACAGACAATTGGTGTAAGCCCTGCTTTAAGGGCTGCCTGGATTTTTCTATTAACAAGCTGGTCACTTTCCCCAAAATACTGGCGCCTCTCTGAATGCCCCAATATTACATAACTACAGCCAACTTCTTTTATCATCGGCGGCGCAACCTCTCCAGTATAGGCGCCTTCATCCTCGCAAAACATATTCTGGGCTCCCAGCCTGATCTTACTTCCGTCCAGTTCACGCGCAACACTGTAAAGAGCTACAAAAGGCGGGCAGACGACAACTTCCGCCTTCTCAACTTCCCCCAGCTTCTCCCGTAGTTCCTTAACAAAATTAGCTGCCTCTACAGGAGTTTTATACATTTTCCAGTTACCTGCTATTAAAGGTGTTCGCATTTTTTATCCTTTCCGATCGTCCAACAAAGCGGCTACACCCGGAAGAACCTTCCCCTCAATAAACTCAAGTGAGGCTCCCCCACCAGTTGAAATATGGGTCATCCTATCCGCCACACCTGCTTTCTCTACTGCTGACGCTGTATCTCCCCCTCCGACAACAGTTACAGCGCCGCTTTCCGCCAAAGCCCGGGCTAACGAAAAAGTGCCCTTAGAAAACGGGGCCATTTCAAAAACACCCATTGGCCCGTTCCATATCACTGTTTTTGCCATTCTCACTGATCGGCTAAATACTTCTATTGTTTCCGGCCCTATATCCAAGGCCATCCAATCTTCCGGAACCTCTTTTACAGAGACAACTTTCTTTTCCGAACCGGGTTCAGCAGCGGGCGTAACCACCAAATCTACCGGCAGCATAAGATTAAGTCCTCGATCTTTTATTTTCGCGGCAAGCTCTCCGGCAAAATCAACCTTATCGGCTTCAATCAAAGACTTGCCCATTTCGTAACCGGCTGCCCGCAAAAAAGTATTGGCCATTCCTCCACCGATAATAAGGTCATCAACTTTTTCCAGAAGATTGTTGATAATCCCTATTTTGTCCGATATTTTTGCTCCACCCAGGATGATAAAGAAAGGATGTTCCGGCTGCATTATTGTTTTACCCAGCATAGTAATTTCTTTTTGCATTAAAAATCCGGCTACAGCCGGCAGGAAATGCGCCACACCCTCGGTCGAAGCATGTGCGCGGTGCGCTGTCCCGAAAGCGTCGTTTACATATATATCCGCTAACTCGGCCAGGCTGCGGGCGAATTTTTCATCATTTTTTTCTTCTCCGGGATAAAAGCGTACATTCTCCAAAAGAAGCACATCACCAGGCTGCATCTTTGAAATGACAGCTTTTGGTTCCTCACCAACGCAATCGTTCACTTTTTGTACAGGCCTTCCGATCAGCTCTTGAAGCCGGTTAGCTACCGGATTAAGACGGTATCGTTCATCATACTTACCCTTGGGACGCCCCAGGTGTGAAACGATAATTACTTTAGCCTGTTTCTCAATTAGATAAGCCAGTGTCGGCAGAGATGCAATAATGCGTGTATCGTCTGACACTTCCCTTTCATCGTTCAAAGGCACATTAAAATCTACACGCAACAATACCCTTTTACCGGTTACATCCATCTCCGAGACAGATTTTTTATTCATTTCTATCCCCTAGTTCTTTACATTTTTTTGCTTTATAGCCCTTTTTGGGCCATATACTTGGCCAGGTCAATAACACGGTTGGCATAACCCCATTCATTGTCGTACCAGGCTACTACTTTGACAAGATTTTCTCCAATAACCATAGTTGAGGGTCCGTCAACAATTGAAGAGTGAGGATCTCCATTAAAATCACAAGAAACCAGCGGGAGATCACTAAAAGCAATGATTCCCCTTAATTCATTTTCTGATGCTTCTTTTAGTTCAAAATTAATATCGTCTATACTGGCAGGTTTATTAACCTGGGCAACAAGATCCACCACACTTACATCAGGTGTGGGCACACGCAAGGAAAGGCCGTTCAGCCTGCCTTCCAGTTCAGGCAGAACAAGATTAATAGCTTTTGCCGCTCCTGTAGTAGTAGGAATGATTGACATTGCCGCCGCTCTTGACCTGCGTAAATCCTTGTGCCGGGAATCCAGAAGTTTCTGGTCATTTGTATAAGCATGTATAGTTGTCATTAAACCGCTTAAAATTTCATACTTTCTATGCAATACTTTGACAATTGGGGCCAGACAGTTAGTTGTACAGGAACCGCAGGAAACAACATGATGGCTTTCCGGATTATACTTATCATCATTTACTCCCATTACGATGGTAATATCTTCGTTTTTCGCAGGAGCAGTAATAATAACCTTTTTTGCCCCCTGTTTGATATGCATTCCGGCTGCCTTTCCATCATTAAACTTACCGGTGGATTCAATCACTATATCAACACCCTGTTTCCCCCATGGTAATTCATTAGGATCCTTTTCTGAAACCACAGCTATTTTTCTATCGTCAATTATAAATCCCCCGTCAGAAGCAGTAACTTTATTTGCCAGTCTGCCGTGTACTGAATCGTACATTAAAAGGTGGGCCAACGTAGCCGCATCCCCATTACTATTCACGACAACTATTTCCAATTCAGGATCCATCAACGCCACGCGAAAAACACAACGGCCTACCCGGCCGAATCCATTAATACCAAATCTGATTGTCATTTTTCCACACCACTCCCTTAATAGTATGTCTTATATAACAATATTTTATTGATTATGATATATTATTTCTATTCGCTACCCGCTAATAATTTTCCTCTTTTTTAAAAAAATAAAAAAGGAACCTCACTATGTTAGTTCGTCCCCTTTTTAGATAAATTTAATTAAACCTATTTGGGTGTCTAATACCTGATTCTTTGACGGGCGGGTGGTATCCCAATTTCACCGCGATATTTTGCAATTGTCCGGCGTGAAATTTTGATCCCGCGTTCAGCAAATATGCCGGCAACCTCCTGATCGTTTAAAGGCTTTACAGGATTCTCCCGGGCCACAAGTTTACGAAGGCTTTCCTTGATGGCCGCCGCAGAAGTTTCTTTATCGCTCCCGCAGTTTAATCCTGCAGAAAAAAAAGATCTCATTGGAAACATACCCTGAGGTGTTTGAACATATTTGTTGGAAGTTGCCCTGCTGACGGTAGATTCATGCAGCCCGACAATTTTAGCTACTTGTTTTAAGTTCAAAGGTTTCAGGTGTTCACATCCGTATTTTAAAAAATCCTGTTGTAAAGCAATCAGGCAGTTTGCTATTTTTGACAAGGTATTTCTGCGCTGTTCAACACTTTTAATCAGCCAAACAGCGGCATTTAATTTAACCCCTAAAAATTGCCGGACCTTTGAATCTGCTTCCTTTTCCCATATCGACCTGTAATATGAGTTAATTTTTAAGTTTATGCAGTCATTTACGGTTATTGTAAAATTCTGTCCCGCTTTTTCTATAACTAGATCAGGAATAACATATTTTACACAGTCGCCGGAACTGTAATTACAGCCAGGTTTGGGATCCAGGGTTTTAATAAAACGTGCAATATCTTGGATATCTTCAAAGCTAACACAAAGCTGATGCGCAACCGATGACAGCTTGCCTTTGGCCAACTCGGGCAGATGGCGCAGAATAACGTTTTCCAATAATTTATCCTTAATATTCAACTGGTTAACCTGTATTAAAAGACACTCCTGCAGATTACGAGCGCCTATCCCCGGCGGATCGAAGTTTTGAATGATTTTAAGGGTCTCTTCTACATCCTCGCGAGTCGCTTTTAAAGAGACGGCAACCTCATCTACTGACACATGCAAATACCCATTCTCATCCAAATTTCCGATTAGATACCGCCCTATCAGCCTTTGCCTGGTATTATTTATGACAAGGTTCAATTGGTCACAAAGAAATTCCGTTAAACCGAACTCCTGCCTGACGTAGTTTTCGTAGTCTGAATTATCCTGATCAGTTTCTTTTTCCGGTTCCAAGAAACCGAGGTCACTGCTGTCCTGGAAGTAGTCCTGCCATCCAGGATCAAACATATTTTCATTCTCCCCTGAACCGGTTTCCACAGCCAACGATCCACTATCCTGCTGATCGCTTTCTTCTTCAAGTTCCAACATTGGATTTTCTTGGAGTTGCTGCCCAAGATAACTATTTAAGTCCAATGTAGGAAACTGCAAAATCATAATAGCCTGCCTGAGACCCGGAGTGATCATCATTTTTTGAGTTTGTTCCATTTTAATGGTATTCCCGGCAGCCATTTCAAACACCTCTATCGGGGGACCTTCCCTTTCAAAGAGACCAAATCCTGGTTCTGCAGATACTGCTGCGCAATCTCTTCTATTTTTTCAAGCCGGTATCTTACACCGGACTTACTGATTTTAGGCTCGATAAGTTCCCCCAGTTCCCTAAGACTGGCATCAGGATAAGCCAACCGTGCTGACGCTATCTGCCTGAGGAGAAGAGGCAACTTGCCAATTCCCAAAGTTGAGGATATAAATTTGATAGTTTCAAGTTGGTTTAAGGAGGCATTTACGGTTTTGCTTAAATTAGCTGTTTCACAATTTACAAGTCTGTTAACCTGATTGCGCATCCCTTTGTATACCCGTATGTTTTCCATGTTCAAAAGGGCTGTATGCGCTCCGATAATATTTAAATAATCAGCAATCTGCCCGCCTTCCTTAAGATAGGCGACAAAGCCGTTTTTGCGGGCGATCAGTCCCGGATGAAGGTTGAATCTCTGCAACAGGCGGCAAATATCTTTCCCATAATTCTCACTCGAACTGATAATCTCCAGGTGGTAATTACTTGAAGGATTATTTATAGAACCGCTGCCCAAAAATAAACCACGCAGGTAAGCCCTGCGGCAGCATTCCTTACGAACCAGCCAGCCGGGTATCTCTTCTTTGAACTGACTTTTATTATCCAACATCCCAAGCCTTTCCAGTACCCTTGAAGCATCCGCAGGCGAAGAAACCCTGACGATATAGATATTGTTTTTACGCAGTCTCCTTCTTCTTTTAACTTGTATATGCGCATATATTTGAAAATTTTCTTTTAATAATAAAAAATTTTTCCGGGCTAAAGCTGCGCTTTCAGAGTTAATACTTAAAACAACTTGATTATCCTTAACTGGCAGAATACTTCCGTTTGTCTTGATAAGAGCCGCAAGTTCGGCTTCCCTGCAACATTCGTTATTTCCCATTACCCGTGCCAACTCATCTTTTGTAACAATGGAAAAAGACATTTACTGTACCACCAAAAAACATATTTTTCCATAAGCCAGCCGGCTGACCTGGAAATTAACTTAAGTCCGGATATTTCTAAGCTCATTAATAAACTTTCTTAAATTATAATCTCCTCTGATTCTTATCCGCTTTATCGCGTAAGGGTCGCTTTCAGGAGTAGCCCAACCCTGTTTGGTCGTTACAGCGATAGTATATCCGCTTTCCTTTACAATTTCCTCAAGTTGGTTGTTGTAATGTCCGTAGGGATATGCAAAAGCCTCTATAGAAGTTCCTAATTGTTTCTCGAGAACCAACTTGCAATTTTCAATTTCATACCTTGCTTCCGGTAATGTTATATCTGTTAATGAAACATGATTCAGGGTGTGAGCTCCAATTGTTATACCATAATCTGACATTTGGTTGATCTCGTTCCATCCAAGCAATTGGTTGACCGGCTGTAATTCTTTCGCCGCGTCAAAATCATTTGTTTTCCCAATATAGTCTGCAACTACAAAAACTGTAGCAGTAAATCCATACTTCTTTAGGACCGGAAAAGCATATTTATAGTTGTCAAGGTATCCGTCATCAAAGGTTATGACAATTGATTTCGGGGGCAGGGTTTTGTCTGCCTTTATGAAATCTGCAAGTTCAATCAATTTAACAGTATGATAACCGTTTTTAGCCAGGTATTGCATTTGGAGGTTAAACCTCGCCGGTGTTACCCTCATTCCAAGTCCGCCGCTTTTGGGATCGGGAGAAACCTTATGGTACATCAGCACGGGAATCTGACTGGCGTTAGCATCTCCGCGTTCGGCTCAGAATATATATAGATGGGCAATATTTCCCACACATACCGAATAGCAAACCAGGCAGCGCCCAATAGAACTATAACTATAAGAGCTGTCCTTATCAATCTCATTTTTCTGTTCCCCCAAAAATCGTTAAGCCATGTTATAAATCTGGATGTTTAATATCTCTATGTCTTATAGAAACCCGGTAGTTTTCTTCCTTCAGGCGCCGTTCCAGGTTATTAGCTATAGCAACGGAACGGTGCCGTCCGCCTGTACAACCGATAGCAATGGTTAGGATCGACTTCCCCTCCTTTATATATTCCGGCACTAAAAAGTCGATCAAGATCAGAAATTTTTTCATGAATTCATCAGTAACCGCAGAGCCGTAGACATATTTTTCAACCTCAGCTTCATTGCCGGTCAATAAGCGGAGCTCCGGAACATAATGTGGATTTGGAAGAAAGCGTACGTCAAAAACGAGGTCGCTGTCCAGGGGTATTCCGTACTTGTAACCAAATGAAATTATCGAAACTCTAAATTGTGGTAAATCTACCCTTGAAGAAAACAACTCGCTTACTTCGGCTTTGAGCTGAGCATTGGTAAGTTCCGATGTGTCTATTACTTTATTTGCACGCCCCCGAAGTTCTTGCAGGTAAGCCCTTTCTTCCTGAATGCACTTTAATATTTCGCCGTGCTCGCTTAAAGGGTGGCTGCGTCTGGATTCCTTAAAACGCCGGACAAGGCATTCGTCAGATGCCTCGAGAAAAAGTATTTCATATTGATAAGTGCCTTTTTGTTTTAATTCACCAAGCACTTCGAATAAATTATCAAAAAATATACCCCCGCGTATATCTACAACCAATGACAGCCTGTCTATGGAATTCGTCTGGCTGCACAGATCAGTAAACTTGGGGATTAAGGCGGGAGGAAGGTTATCCACACAAAAAAAACCAAGGTCCTCCAGGCGCCGCAATGCCTGGGTCTTACCAGCCCCAGACAAGCCCGTGACAATTAATAGTCTTGGCAGTAATTTTTTGGTGTCAGACTCCACCGTCATATGTAAGAATCCTTCTCTTTCTATTTGGATCAAATCCGGATTATCCGGCTCAGCAAATCTATCCTGGAAATTAACTTATGGTCACTGACTGGCCAGGGCTCCCTTTAAACGATCAATGACTTTTACGGGACCAGGGTCAATTCCGTAAAGCAGAGCAAGGTAAATACTGGTATAATCCCCTGTATAGATTAAGGAATACATCCGGGAGAGGATTGTATCACCGGCAGAATGGATTTGCGCAACACCGGCTACTTTTTCTCCTACTTCCTGATGTGTGATTTCCATCCTTTTTTGCACCCTGTCATGATCATCCTTGCTTCGAAGAATTATTAAAAAGAGGTTTTTCAATATCTCTGCAGGTGATTCAAAGCCGACTATTTCGTTGTGATTTAGTTCCGGAAAAACGTTCCAATAAGCAGGTGTCTTTGTGTTTTCATTAAATTGGCCTTTCCAACGCTGGGCGACAACTTCGGTCGTTCCGGATGAACCCCAGATTACCGGAATATGCCCGTAAAGCCTCGTGGCCAGCTGTTTGGACAGGTTGCCAGATAATTCAACTTGAGGACCTAATTGCTCACGTAATAACTTTAGCTGTTGAACAAGTTCGGCCACTTCTTCAGAGATGCCTGTAACAAAACCCATCCTCTCAAGTATCGCCAGCATAGGTATAAACAAGTAACCCGTTGCGGCACGCGGGGAAATGCCTCCAGGAACGGTAACTACCGGCGCCTTGTCTGCCTGGGCCATATTCTTTAGTTTCCCCCCGGTAGTTAAAACAATTATGGGAACTTTTTTTTCATTCGCTATTTCATAAGCGCTAAGGGTTTCTTCAGTATTCCCTGAATAGCTGACCGCAAAAACAAGAGTTTGTTGATCAACAAACAGAGGAAGTGAATAATGACGGTTGACTAACACCGGAACAGCCACCCTGTCCGTTGAAAAAACCCTTAAAAGGTCTCCTCCGATAGCGGAACCTCCCAGACCGGTCACGACAATTTTGTTAACTTTTACCTTATCAGGCAGGTCAACATGTTTACCGATTTCCCACGCTTCATGGCATTGATCAGGCAAATTCCATAACGCCGCAAGCATGTTCTGCGTGTCAATCCTTTTGATCACTTCCGGATTATCTAAGATATCCCACAAGTTTTAAGTACCCCCTTTTTTGGTTTATTACCCGTTTGGCTAAAGAGAACTTCCCCTGATTTTCTCTGCACAAAACTATCTTGAAAGGTCAACTGTCTACGTGCTCATTTTAGCCATCAAAAATAATTTAAATAATTCTCTTTATAAACGCTAATACCTGCAGGGAAAAATAAATCCTTAAAAAGGTGTCAAATGCGCAGTTACAAGTTGTTTATTAACGGTTTGCCTGAAGGGCACAAGCAATTGCGCCGAGTAAACCTGACCTGTCGCCAAGCGTAGCGGGAAATACTTTAAGATTATTTATATTTGATCTAATAACTCTTCTTTTTAACTCATCATTCATTGCCTGCCACAGCGGAGGCCCTGCTTTCATAGCCCCCCCACCTAAAAGAATCAGGGAAGGATTGAGCAGATTTACAACATACGAAAAACCAAGACCTAAAGCCCTGCCGGTTTTATTCAGAATCCCGAGCGCCTCCTGATCACCGGAAGCAGCAGCCCGTGAAACTGCCTCGGCAGTTATTCCTTCCATAAAACCCCCAGCCTCTTTTAGGATGTCCGTTCCTTTGCCCTGTTGGGCAAGTTCCTTTGCAAAGCGGGCTATGGCAGTCCCCGAGGCTATTGTTTCCAGACAACCCCTATTCCCGCAACTGCATATTAAGCCGTCCGGTTCAAGCGTTAGATGGCCTATTTCTCCTGCGCTGTAATCAGCTCCCTGGTAGAGCTCACCGTTCAAAATTAATCCACAGCCGATACCCGTACTGACAGTGATGTAAATTAAATTAGAAGTCCCTCCGTAATCCCCAAAACAATATTCCCCCAGAGCAGCCAGATTGGCGTCGTTACCAACTGTTACGTTAACCTGTAACACCTCTTCTAAGAGCGCTTTAAGAGGAATATCCCGCCAGCCAAGATTTGGCGCCTGATAAACAAAGCCGCGCTGTGGGTCCAGCGGCCCTGGCGCGCCGATTCCGAGATAGGCGGGGATTTCAGAAAGCCCCGCTTTTTTTGATACCTGTCTAACCGTTGCCACAACCTTGTTCAGTACAAAATCTATCCCTTTACCGGCTTCGGTTGGCGTCTTGGTTTCAGCTAAAATACGGCCCTTTGAATCGGCAACAGCCGTATATATTTTTGTTCCCCCGAGATCAACCCCGGTTACATATTTTTCTTTCATTCTTATTTAAATCTTTCCTTTTCATACTTTTTTATTTTGTACTTTAAGAAAAATGTTCATTAGGGCGGCCAACTGCCTACGTGCTCATGTTAGCCTCTTATACTAATGAAAAAAATTATATACTTCCTGAGCCGCCTGCAAATTCATGCAGGGAACTTCCGTTAAATCATCAAGGGTTGCCTTGCTGATCGCTTCTAAAGAAGGAAATGCTGTAAGAAGCGCCCGCTGACGCACTTTGCCGATGCCTTTTATCTCGTTGAGGACTGAGGAAAGACTATTGGATGCATGCAGCTTTCTGTGATAAGCAAGGGCAAAACGGTGGGCTTCATCCCTTAATCTCTGCACAAGCTGCAAAGCAGGTGAATTGGAAGGCAAACGAAGAGGTTCATCCCTCTCTTCAAGATAAATAACTTCTTCTCCTTTGGCTATACTGCAAGCCGGGATATAATCGAAGCCCGTCTGTCTCATCACCTGCCGGACGCAGGAAAGCTGCCCGGCGCCACCGTCAATAATGATCAGATCCGGCAAACGGTGAAATCCGGCTTTCTTTGTCGAGAGACGGCCGCTGTTAATCAACTCTTTTTCTTCACGGGCTCGCATAAACCGTCTCGTTAATGTTTCCTGCAAACAGGCGTAATCATTTGGCCCCTCTACCGTCCGGATTTTAAATCTCCGGTAATTGTCCGGCGATATTCTTCCCTGATCAAAAACAGCCATTGAAGCAACATTTTCAGAACCCTGGTTATTTGAAATATCATAACATTCCAGGCGCGCGAGAGTTTTTTGAAGGCCCAGTTCCCTCCTAAGTTCTTCCAGGGCCTGATCGTCAAGCTGTTTTTTTTGCATTGTTATTTCTGCTTCCCGCAATGCCAGTAAGGCATTTTTTTCAACCATTTCAATTAACCGTTTGTTTTCCCCGCGACGGGGAGTATATATATTGACCTTCCCGCCTCTTTTACAGGAAAGCCAGTCTGCAATAACTTTTTTTTCTTCTTCCATAACACAGGACAGTAGAATCTTTTCCGGGACGAAATCAACATTAATGTAATACTGCTTGATAAACGCGGTAACTATTTCAGCGCTGGCTATATCTTCAGTATTCCTGAGCAAAAAATGCTCCCTGCCGACAAGTTTGCCGGAACGCATGTAGAAAACCATTGCACAGCATAGCCCCTGCCCGGCAGCGGCAGCGACAATATCCAAATTGCCGGGATTCTTGAGGATTACTTTTTGTTTCTCAATCACCAGTTCGATCGATTTAATCTGATCACGGAACCTGGCCGCCTTTTCAAAATCCAGTTTTCTTGACGCCTCATCCATTCTTAGAGAAATTCTTTTGACCACATCTTCCTGACGGCCCTCCATAAACAGGCAGACCTCCTGAATCATGGTCATATATTCCGCCTGTGTAACAAGGCCGGAACATGGGGCCAGGCATTGATTCAGATGGTGGTTGAGACAAGGCCTGTTTGTTCTGGAAGCTTTTCCAAAACCACTGTCAACTTCTGTTATTTCCTGATTGCAGGTTCGAAATTTAAAGAGCTTTCTGAGCAGGTTCAGAGTATCCTGAATTGCTCCGACCTGGGTATAGGGACCGAAATAAACAGATCCATCCCGCACAAAGTTTCTCGTAACCTGAATCCGGGGGAAATCTTCTTTCAGGGATATTTTGAGATAGGGATAACTTTTATCGTCTTTCAAAAGGATATTGTAGCGGGGACGGTGCTCCTTGATCAGGTTCGACTCCAGGATAAGGGCTTCAACTTCATTGTCGGTTACTATGTATTCAAAATCCACCGCCCGTTCAACCAAAGAACGTACTTTGGGGGAATGACCGGCTCCGGCATGGCAATATGAACGAACGCGGTTCTTCAGGGATACAGCCTTACCCACATAGATTATATCCCCCCCGTTATCTTTAAAAAAATAAACACCGGGCGCACTGGGCAGCCTGCCGAATTTTTCCTCTAACATTAAACCCTCCGCCTTTACGAAACAATTTTTTTATACCCTGGCGCTTTCATAGTCAAAGAAGGAAGGACTTTTTTCAAGAACTGCCCCGTATATGATTCTGTCTTACATGCCACTTCTTCAGGTGTTCCCTCTGCAATTACACATCCGCCGCGATCTCCGCCCTCCGGGCCGAGATCGATAATATAGTCGGCAGTCTTGATTACATCAAGATTGTGTTCGATCACTACTACTGTGTCACCTGCTTCCGTTAAACGGTGCAGGACTTTGAGCAGGTGAGCCACATCATCCATATGCAGCCCGGTGGTAGGCTCGTCAAGTATGTAAATAGTACGCCCGTTGGAACGCCGGGACAGCTCCGTAGCCAGTTTTACACGCTGGGCTTCCCCGCCGGAGAGTTCCGGCGCCGGCTGACCCAGGCGAATGTACCCAAGACCAACATCCTGCAAAGTTTTTAAACGCCTGTAGATCCGGGGCTGAAACCGGAAAAACTCTGCCGCTTGTTCTACAGTCATGTTCAATATATCGGCTATGCTCTTACCCTTATATTTTACTTCCAAAGTTTCACGGTTGTACCTTAAACCTTTGCATACTTCGCAGGGTATGTAAATATCCGGCAAAAAGTGCATTTCAATTTTAACAATACCATCACCGTAACAAGCTTCACAGCGTCCTCCCTTAACATTAAAACTAAACCTGCCGGGCTTGTAACCCCGTACGCGCGCTTCGGGCAGCTGTGAAAACAGATCCCTGATTTCATTAAAAACCCCGGTATAAGTCGCCGGATTGGAACGCGGTGTCCGTCCGATTGGTGATTGATCTACGTTGATTACTTTATCAAGAAACTCCAGCCCCTCGATACCTCTGCAGAATCCTGTCCGGTTTCTGGAACCATGCAGTTCTTTAGCCAGGTTCGTATAGATTATTTCGTTTACGAGTGTGCTTTTGCCGGAACCGGAAACTCCTGTTACACAAATAAATAATCCGAGAGGGAAACTCACGTCTATATTCTTTAAATTATGCCCGGCGGCGCCCAATACTGTTAGAAATTTTTCATCCGGCCGGCGGCGTGCTTCCGGAACAGGGACATACTTCCGGCCGCTTAAATACTGTCCGGTGATTGAAACCGGATTGTCTGTGATATCTTCAAGTTTTCCCTGGGCCACAACCTCGCCACCGTTTTCTCCCGCCCCGGGGCCAATGTCGACAATATGATCCGCGGTGAGAATAGTCTCTTCGTCATGCTCTACTACAATAACTGTATTGCCAAGGTCTCTTAAATGCAGCAGTGTATCTAAAAGACGCCGGTTATCACGCTGGTGCAGACCTATACTGGGTTCATCAAGGATGTACAGAACACCGGTTAGACCGCTGCCTATCTGAGTAGCCAGGCGGATACGCTGCGCTTCACCGCCGGAAAGAGTACCTGCAGGACGATCAATGGTGAGATAATCAAGACCCACGTTAGCAAGGAATCCCAAACGTTCGGCAATTTCTTTAAGAATACGCCTGGCAATCAGGTTTTCCCTGTCAGTTAGTTCAAGAGAACTAAAAAAGCCAATCATTTCAGAAACCGGAAAACGGCTTACCTCAATTATGGAAAGACCCCCGACTTTTACAGCCAGCGCTTCTTTTCTCAGTCGCTCGCCTTTACAGTCCGGACAGGGCAGAAAGCTCATATAACGTTCGATTTCTTCACTCATATATTCTGAATTTGTATCCTTGTAACGGCGCTTTATATTGTTCATAATTCCTTCAAAGGGAACATGGTATTCAATTTGCCGCCCGTACGAGTTTTTATACCTGAACCTTATTTGTTCCTGGCCGGTCCCGTAATAAATCGTGTTTAACTGCTCAGCGGTTAGTTGGCACAATGGCGTTTCCAGGTTAAAACCGTATTTTTCCGCGACGCCTTCCAGGTAGGAATAAGCTGTTGCCCCTTTATACCAGCCTTCGATGGCGCCTTCGGCTATTGACTTATTCATATCCGGAATAACAAGATCAGGATTTATTTTTCTATGAACTCCCAAACCCGTACAGGTAGGACAGGCGCCAAAAGGACTGTTAAAAGAAAACATCCTGGGTTCGATTTCCGGCAGTCCTGTACCACAGTCCGGACAGGCGAATTTTTCACTGAAAACGATCTCCGTACCATCTTCAATTGCGGCAATCGCAACACCATCAGCATTTTTAAGAGCGGTTTCCAATGAATCGGTTAACCGCTGCTCCAGGCCGGGACGGTTAATTAACCTGTCTACCACTATCTCAATGGTATGTTTTTTGTTTTTATCAATGCCGGGAGTTTCTCCCGAATCATATAATTCACCGTCCACCCTGATCCGGGAAAACCCATTTTTACGGATCCCTTCAATGAGTTTTTGGTGCTCCCCTTTTTTCCCGCGGATTACAGGCGCCAGGATCATCAACCTGGTTCCTTCCGGCAAAGAAATCAATTGGTCCACCATTTGCTCCACGGCTTGCCTGGTGATGGTTTGTCCGCATTTAGGACAATAGGGCCTGCCGATCCGGGCAAACAGCAGCCTTAAATAATCATAAATTTCTGTTACTGTACCCACGGTCGAACGGGGATTATGACTGGTAGTTTTTTGGTCAATTGAAATAGCAGGTGAAAGTCCTTCAATATAATCGACATCCGGTTTCTCCATCTGCCCGAGAAACTGCCTGGCATAAGCGGACAATGATTCCACATAACGACGCTGTCCTTCGGCATAGATAGTATCAAAGGCCAGTGAAGACTTTCCTGAACCGGATAAACCGGTGAAAACCACCATTTGCCCGCGTGGAATTTCCAGGCTGATATTCTTTAAATTATGGATACGCGCGCCTTTTATTACGATTTTATCCATGTCATTGTCACCCGGTACTTTTTGATAGAATTTTGCTTCTAATTAATCTTATTATAACATAAAAACCAGGAACTCCTCTTTAATAAAAAGGTGAGCCCGCGCAAGAGAACTATACGCGGGCTTACCTTTTCTTTTACTACCAACTGCGGCCTATCGGGCCTAGTCCTGCCCCTGGAGAAGTCCCCATACTTCCTCCCGGATAAGCGCTTGTAAAACCCATTGAACCCATTTCTGAACGGATACCGGTTGTTTCAGCCCCCATCGGAACGCCGGTGAACACCGGATCTAACGGATACCAACCACGTGAATGCATAAGGTCAAAAATTTGCTTTTGTGTATTTAATTCTTCGTTATTGATTTGGATAAGCGTACCGCGCACACGGTCGTTTGCCGATTCGAGCACTGCCGTATGGTAACCGGTAGAGATTGTCTTGGCGCCGATGAGTAAGTCAGTTAAAATATCACGATCAGTAAACTCCACTTATAATAACCTCCTTTCAATTTTGAAATATTAATGCCTGGCTATATTTGTCAGCCCGGCTTCCTGAAGCAAACCGCTTAAGGCGCTGACATGTCTTTGACCCTTGTCGATACACTGCTGCAACACGGCCCGAACAGCGGGATCACGGCTCTGGTTTAAATAGAAATTCGCTTTCTTGGCGCATAGTTCTTCTGCTTTTAACTGATCGGAAATACGAAGCTTTTCTATTTCAGTGATCATCCAGTGATGCATATATTCACCTCCTCCAGGTTTTCGTTAACTTAGTATGTCTCAGAAATATAATATTTTATCCCCCGCTGCTTAAATTTTCTAAGAATAGGGCGCGGTTGCTTCAACTCCTTTTTGGGATATGATATAATGACTTCGTTTTAACATCAGTCAGCTTAGATGAGTAAAATAATAAGGCAAGTAAACACTGGAGGTGTATAATGGAAAACAACCATCCTAAGAAAACAATTGTTGTCAGCATTCAGGGGTGGGAACTTGAAGTGCTGGATGGACCCCGGAGGGTGAAGATGGACCTTGGGGAAATGATCGAATTTCAGGGGATATGGCTTACTGAACCAGAGCGCGGTGTTGTAACTGTACTTTGTTATCCCGACAAAATCTTTTACCTGGAAATCACTGAAGGTGAATTGCCTTTAAGCGGCAGCGGACGAAGAAACAAAGTTACTCCGCTTAGACGGATTGACACGGCGCCACCGGATAATGGTGAATAAAAGAGGAAAATAAAGCCTGCCGTAAAAACAGGCTTTTTCTATAATAATCATCTTTTTGGTAAGATTTATTATTCCAGGTTTAATTTTTTAAGACGCTGAAAAATTTCTTTGAGTATTTTCTTATCTTCGTCAGTTAAGGCAGCCCTGGAAAGCAAATCCTCCCTTTCTGTCAGCGTACGCAAAAGAGATTGCTGCCTCCTCCAGTAGCGAATACTTTCATGGTGGCCGCTTAGAAGAACCTCGGGAACATGAAACCCGCCATGTTCCCGGGGTCTTGTATATTGTGGGTACTCCAACAACAAATCATTAAATGACTCTTCGCATGCTGATTTGTCCTTTCCCAGAACACCGGGAATAAGTCTTGCAACAGCATCGATTATTACCATGGAAGGAATTTCACCTCCAGTGAGTATATAATCACCTATTGATACTTCGTCGGAAGCTATTTCCCGAACACGCTGATCAATGCCCTCATAATGTCCGCAAATCAGTGTGATCCTCTTAAGAAGGCTTAGTTCCCAGGCAATTTTCTGGTTAAATTGACGTCCGCCGGGGCTGAGCAGAACAACCCTGTCCTGTTCACCCTGGGTTTCTTTCAGCCAATCCATCGTCTTAAAAAAAACAACAGCTGACATAACCATCCCCTGCCCTCCCCCAAAGGGGGAGTCGTCGATACTCTTGTGCTTGTTTTCTGAAAAATCCCTGATATTAACCAGATTAAGTTCCAGGAGGCCTTTTCCCCTTGCCCGTTTAATAATGCTGGCATTAAATGGGCTTGAAAACATCTCCGGAAAAACAGTCAGAATATTAATCAGCACTGGTCGCTTCCAGCCCTTCCGGCAGTTTTACAATCATCCGGCAGTTGTCAAGATCAATTTTTTTAACTACCTGTTTTAAAGCAGGAACCAAGAGCGATAGCCTGTCCTTTTTGACCACATAAACATCATTCGCCCCTGTATGAAGCACATCTTCAATTTTTCCAAGGTATTCAGATGTTTCGGTATATACGGAAAGTCCTATTATATCGAAGACAAAATAATTATCGGCCGGCAGTTTCACCAACCGCTCTCTAGTTACCTGCAGCAGGGCGCCTGTAAGCAGTTCGGCGGCATTCATATCGGATATGTCCTGGAAGTCAATCAGAAAATATTTTTTATGCTGCTTAACCTCATTGATGAAGTATTCCTTATTCAGGTTACCCTTTGTGAGGATTACTCTGTCCATCTTAAAAAAACGTTCCGGAAAATCAGTCAGCGGAAAAACGCGTACCCAACCGCGGTTTCCGTATGTGTCAATTACTTTTCCAATCGTAATTAATAACTCTTCCAGTTTTACTGTCTCCTCTTATTAATACCGGTTGTACAAAACAGTTACGACATAAAATAAAAGAGGGGGTCTTAAACTGCCCCCTTGATTACCTTAAACAATTTCTACAAGTACTTTTCTATGTTGTTTAGCTGCAGCAGCTTTAACAACAGTACGTATGGCCCTTGCTATTTTACCCTGCCTTCCAATTACTTTACCCATATCTTCTGTGGCAACTCTTACCTCAATCACATAAGCTTTTTCACCTTTGATCATATTTACTACCACTTTGTCCGGCTGATCAACAAGGGCTTTGGCCAGAACCTCAACCAGCTCTTCCATCTTATTATAGTTCCCCCTCGTCATCCCCCAGTTGTAATATTTAACTATCCTCGGCGAGCTTACTAAATATACCGGCTTTATTAAATAAAGAACGAACAGTATCCGTGGACTGGGCTCCCATCTTCAGCCAGCTGATTGCTTTTTCCTGATTGATTTTAACTTCGGCCGGATCTTTAAGGGGGTTATAATAACCCAACTCTTCTACAAAACGGCCATCCCGCGGCGAACGGGAATCTGCAACGACAATACGGTAGAAAGGTTTCTTCTTGGCGCCCATTCTTTTTAGCCTGATTTTAACTGACAATAATATCACCTGCCTTTTCATCTTCTCTTAGTTTTCAAATTCACTGGTTACCTTTTTTCTAAAACAACGGCTTGCCGCGTTTGTCCTGAATAAAACCGGGCAGATACTTGCCGCCCTTTTTTACGTTCTTGCCCACCTCCGCAAATTGTTTGATCATTTTTCGTGTCTGCTCAAACTGTTTTAATATGCGGTTGACATCCTGTATGGTGGTACCGCTCCCATTTGCTATGCGCCGGCGGCGGCTGCCGTTAATCTCCTGAGGATTGTGCCTTTCCCAGCGCGTCATGGAACTGATCACAGCTTCAACATAGACAAGTTCTTTTTCATCAATTTCGCCCAGTTCTTTTAACATTTTAGCATTGCCAAGCCCGGGTATCATACCGATCAGTTGCTGTAGCGGTCCCATTTTTTTTATTTCATGAAGCTGTTCTAAAAAATCCTCCAGGGTAAACTCGGCGCTGTAGATCTTTTTATTGAGCTTTTCCATTTGCTCAGCATCAATAACGCTCTGCGCCTTTTCAACCAGAGTAAGCACATCGCCCATGCCCAGGATACGTTCCGCCATACGGTCCGGGTGAAAAATCTCCAGAGCATCCAATTTCTCGCCGGTTCCGACAAATTTAATCGGACAGCCTGTAACGGCCTTAATTGAAAGCGCCGCCCCTCCCCTGCTGTCACCATCCAACTTGGTCAGGATGACTCCATCCAGGCCAAGACGTTCATGAAAAGCCTGGGCTATATTAACGGCAACCTGTCCCGTCATAGCGTCCACAACAAGAATTATTTCATGGGGATGCACCTTGGCTTTGATTGATTCCAGTTCAGCCATTAACTTGTCATCAACATGCAACCGCCCTGCCGTATCTAAAATAATCAGGTCTCTTTCAGCGCCAAAGGCATGCTCAACTGCCAGGCGGGCAATTTCTACCGGTTCCTGCAGATCCGTTCGTGAAAATACGGGGATATTTATTTGCTGCCCCAGAACCTGAAGCTGTTTAACAGCCGCTGCCCGGTAAACATCAGCGGCAACCAGCAGGGGCTGCTTTCCCTGTTTCCGCAGCAGGCTGGCCAATTTGGCGGCGGTGGTAGTTTTACCGGAACCCTGTAGTCCGACAAGCATTACTACTGTAGGAGGTTTGGAGGCGAGATTAATTTTGCTCTGCACTCCGCCCATCAACTCCGCCATCTCGTCACGGACAATTTTAATTACCTGCTGGCCGGGTATAAGACTGGTTAATACTTCCTGGCCCATTGCCCGTTCTTTAATGCCTGCTATAAAATTCTTGACAACCTGAAAGTTAACATCGGCGCCTAATAAAGCACGTCTTACCTCACGCAATGCCTCATCGACATCCGCCTCGGTAAGTCTGCCCCTGTTCTTCAGTTTGCGGAAGGTTTCCTGCAATTTTTCAGCAAGACTTGCAAAAACCATTCCCTGAGCTTCCTTTCTTGTCTGTATGTTATTTTTCTTTATGTCAAAGATTTTTCTTAAACAATATTATCCGATCACCCATAACCTGTCAAGGATAACCAAACCCTGACTAGGGGTCAGGCTTGACTTATTATGAAAATTGACTTATTAAAGAAGGTATCACTTTATGAACTTGCCGTTGCACAAAGGTTTGAACGGACCTTTGTACGCTCTTTGATAACTTTCTCCCAGTCCTCTTCACTTAACGGCCTGTCGAAGCTTCGTAAACGGGCCAGTTCAAAACCGTGCTTTTTGGCTAACTGCCTCAAGTAAATCATATTATCCAGACGTAAATCCGTACCCAAACTCATATCGGTGTAATGATGCTCAAGCGCCAGCATCATCGTCTCAGCCATACATGCATAGGCCAAGCCGGGTTCAAAACCAAAATTCCACCCCAGGGAAGGACGTCCGGGTAATGCCACAACACCCCCGTCAATAACAAGCACATCGGGCCGCAGTTTTTGAAGTTCCGGACTGACATTGGACGGTTTGGAAATATCACAAATGATTGCGCCGGGGGTCACCCATTCCGGATTGACCAGTTCCTCCACACTGCTTGTAGCCGTTACTACCACCTGGGCTATAGAAATTCCCTGGTTGGGATTACTGGTTAAAATGAATTTATCGGAACGGATTAATTCATCTACAACCGTTGCCCATTCTTCACGCTGGGAATTCGTAGCCGGCAGTTTCATTTTTAATAAGTTCTCCCCCAGAGAACTCTTGGGTGGTATCCAACCGGCCCCGGCTTGATCGGACAGGTGCAGGCAAATATCTTCCGCTACACGGCGCAGGCGTCTTAAGCTTGCCTGAGGGTGGCGCGGATTACCAATTAAAACTACCTGTTGAACCTCTTCCGCGAGCAATATAGCCATAAGCCTCCCAATTGAACCGGTCGCGCCAATAATCGCTGCAGTACACTGTGCCAGATCGAGGGAAAATCGCTGTGCGGCAAGTTTGATCGCTTCCGCTCCCGAAACTACCGTATAGCTGTTTCCGGTGGTTAAAGGAAGAAAATGACCTTGAAGAAGGGTTCCCCCCCGGGATACTACCGAAGTGTAGGCGCCAAGGCCAACAAGCCGGGCGCCCCGCTGCTGGGCAAGTTCAAGCGCCTTTTCTAATTCCTTCAGCGCTTCCTCGGGTGTAAATTTCAGAATCTCTTTTGTTGTATGAGGTAAGGCAATGAATTCCCCATAGACAGTATAGCCCGCCGGTGACTCAACCCTTGTGCGGCCAATCACGAAGGGGTCCAGTATATCGCCTCCCAGATCAGCCAGCTGTTGTAGCTTATCTTGTGGAAGAGACGCAAGGTTTGCGTCAAACTCGTAATAATTATCAAGGTCTAAAGGATGGACAAGAAAAGCGAAGCGTCCCTCTTTGTTTTCCCGGGAAGGTTCATACATATCCCAATCGTATTTTTCAGCTTTCGTTACTGAACAGGCTGTGTTTTCATCAAGATCCAGGACAGGCCTTAAAACTTCCAGTGTATTGCCCTGATCAAGCACTTCTATAACACGCCTTATGGATTTAAGCGCTCTTTGGCATTCATCGAGCGTAACTGTAAGAGGCGGCTCCAGGCGGATTACTTTGTTTCCATTTAATGTAGGCGCTACCCTCAGGCATTCAACATTTAAGAGGTAACTGGATACAAGCGGTGTCAGGACCTCCTGCTCGGCAAGCACACTTAAAAAACAGCCCGGAAAATCAGAACGGCTCATCTCAAATTCTAAACCGAGCATATAGCCTCTGCCGCGAACTTCTTTAAGAACCCTGGGATATTCTTTTTGCAGAACGGCCAGTTCCTTATATAAGTACTCACCGTTGACTTTTACACGTTGAATAATTTCCCTGTTATTCCTGGTCAGAATATCCAGCACTTTTAAGCCGATCTGGCAGGCAGGGGTATTTGCCGCAAAAGTGGACGAGTGACGATCTCCAAAATCTTTTGTATATACCGCTTCCGTGCTGATACAGGCTCCTATGGGGAAAATTCCTCCGCCAAGGGCTTTAGCCAAAAGCAGGAGATCTGGGCATAAATCCTCATCCTCGCATGCAAAAAGCATCCCAGTACGGCCCAGTCCGGTTTGGATTTCGTCAAGGATAAATAAAATTCCATATTGATGGCATATTTCCAGGGCTTTGGACAGGTAACCGGCTTCAGGAACTACTATTCCACCTTCACCCTGGATCGGCTCGACTATAAAGGCTGCATAATTATATCCATTCATCTCAAGTTCTTTCCTCAGCGCATTCAAATCTCCGTACGGGACAATGTTAAAACCCGGCACGGGCGCTCCGAAGGGCGTTTGATAGTAACCCTTTCCCGTGGCTGAAAGCGCGCCAAGAGTCTTGCCGTGAAAGCCGTTTACCGTGCTTAAAATACCTAACCGCCCTGTAGCTGATCGCGCTATCTTTATAGCCGCCTCCACTGTCTCGGCACCGCTATTGGTAAAGGTTACATATTGAAGTCCGTCAGGAACCAGTTCGATCAGGCGCCTGGCCATTTTTCCGGCCGAATCGAGAGCTGAAGGCTGAATAAAGCTGGGCAGGGCCTTATTACGCACTTCTTCAAGAACCTCCCATATTTCCGGCGGGTTAAAACCAAAAGGCAGCGCTCCGTATGCTGCGATAAAATCGAGATATTGCCTTCCGGTTGTATCATACAGGTAGTTGCCCTCACCGCGAATAAAGACTTTATCCATATGAACCTGTTCGAGGAGCCTGCCTAACTGAGGATTGACGTACTGGGTAAAGTCATGCATATAAGATATCCTCCTGTTCTAACTGGTGCCTTTTAATTGGCGGATCAATTGGCGGAGCTGCTCCGGGTTAACCCAACGGTCTTCCTTAATCGGAGAGATACCTATCTCCCAGCTGATAACACGCGGTCCCAGTATTGCTTCGACCATTTTTATACGCATATCCGAACCTATAAAGATTACGGCATCATAACTTTCAATCTTGGCGACCATAGCCATAAACATGTTGAACAGATCGGCTCCGCTCTTATTCTCAATGAATTGCCAGCGCTCTTTGTCGTTCATGAGCATAACGAAATCCACTCCTTCGGCGCGTGCAACTTCATTCAATTCCTCGCCATTTTCGACCGGAAAACCTACCAAAGCCATAAGGGCGCCTTTGCGGATTTCGCCCATGCTCTCCAACCTTGAAATGAGGGTTCGATCAACCCCTAGTTTATCGGCAACCTCCTGCTGAGAATGCCCCTCTTTGCGAAGCTGAAATATTTTGTCGATTGAACGATGAACACGCTCCGGATTGATCACTTTATCTCCGACCCGTATGAGATCCATATTACCCTCCTACTCTTCTGTGCACAAGATTGTGCTCAGTATATTATAACCACTACTATTCCCAATTACAATATATTTCCTGATCTTAATTGCTCTATGTAAATTAGTATTAAACGATATGAACCTTCAGGAAATTGGTTGTACCCCGGCGGTCTGGGGGTATTCCGGCAGTAACTACAACAAGATCACCGGATTTAACCATACCGGAATTAAGAGAACTTCTGATGGAGGAGTCGATCATCTGATCGGTATTTTGGAATGACTCGATAAGCAAGGGCTGCACACCCCAGAACAGGGCCATCCTGCGCAAGACCTCGTTATAGGGGGTAACTGCAATAATTGGCGCTCTCGGACGGTATTTACTGATCATCAGGGCTGTGTATCCGGTCTGGGTAGATGTAATAATGGCTGCGGCTTCAAGGTCCCGCGCTGTCGTAACAGTCGCATGGCTGATAGCGTCTGTGACAGTATGGTTAATTCCTCTGTTCTTTTGAGCTAATATCTCATCATGAGGCAGCGAATTTTCAACTCTCTCAGCGATCCGCTTCATAATTTCCACAGACTCGACAGGATGGCGGCCGATGGCAGTTTCTCCGGAAAGCATAACTGCATCGGCGCCGTCTAAAATGGCGTTGGCCACGTCGCTGACTTCAGCCCGGGTCGGAGAGGGATTGTTGATCATCGTTTCAAGCATTTGAGTGGCTACAATAACCGGCTTGCCGGCTTCGCTGCACATTTTCACGATTTCTTTCTGGACAAGGGGAACTTCTTCAACCGGCAGGTAGATCCCAAGATCCCCTCTGGCAACCATGATCCCATCTGAAGATCTAATAATACCGGAAAGGTTTGCCAGCCCTTCCCGGCTTTCAATTTTAGCAATAACCTGAGCGTGCGAGTTCTCTTCCTCCAATATCTTCCTGACCGTTAAAATATCCTGCTCCGCACGCACAAAGGACAGCGCTATAAAATCAACACCATGCCTGATCCCGAAAAGAATGTCGGCACGGTCTTCATCCGACATAAAAGGCAGGCCCAAATTAACTTCCGGAAGGTTTACTCCCTTTTGCCCTGATATTTCACCGCCATGGATTATTTCGCACTCCACAACGTCCATTCCGGTTGAAATCACTTTTAATTCGATCTGCCCGTCAGCCAATATTATCTTATTGCCGGGTTTAACGTCCCGGGATAAATCTGCATATGAAACCGGCAGGCAGTTCTTACCTGGTTGACACCCTTCCGGAACGAGAACAACACATTGCCCGGCATTTAATTGAACCGGCCTCTCCAGGCGGCCTAAACGCACTTCAGGGCCTCTCGTATCCATCAGTACGGCTATATTCTTACCTGTTTTCACAGCCGCTTCCCTGACGGCAGTTATCTTTTCCAGGTGTTCTTCCCGTGTGCCGTGGGAAAAATTAAGCCGGGCTACATCCAAGCCGGCATTCATCATTTTTTCGAGGATCGAAATTTCCCCGCTCGCAGGACCTATTGTAGATACAATCCTGGTACGTTTCATATAACCTCACATGGATAATATTCCCGCCAAGGAATACATTTCCAGATCAATTTTTTTCTTCCGGCTGCTGGCCTGCTCAAGATCTAGGACAACTACCTTCCCGGCGGTATAGCCGACCATTTTTTTATCATCCCCGGACATGAGCAATTCCACAGCTTTAGAACCCATCATGCTTGCCAGAATCCTGTCAAAAGCGGAAGGGTTTCCGCCCCTCTGCAGGTGCCCCAAAATAGTAACTTTGGTATCGAAGCCGGTTCTTTGCTTAATTTCCCTGCCTATATCAACACCGCTGGCAGCGCCTTCGGCGACGACTATAATACTGTGCGAGCTTCCCTGACGGTAGCTGCGGATCAGACGCGTACAAATTTTTTCAATATCATAATTATATTCAGGAATAATAATAGATTCAGCCCCGCCCGCCAGGCCCGAATGTAAAGCAATCAAGCCTGTTTCCCGTCCCATTACCTCTATTACAAAAGTTCGCTCATGAGCTGAAGCGGTGTCCCTGATTTTGTTGATTGCCTCAACAACTGAGTTGAGTGCCGTATCAAAACCTATTGTATAGTCAGTACCGCAGATATCATTATCTATTGTGCCGGGCAGGCAAATAACAGGTAAATGATACTCCCTGTTTAAAGCGAGGGCGCCCTGAAAAGAGCCGTCTCCTCCGATAACCACAAGTCCCTGAATCCCGAAACGCTCAACATTTTCCCAGGCCATGGCTCTTCCCTGTACTGTTTTAAACTGTTCGTTCCGGGCAGTATGCAGGATAGTCCCGCCTCTGTGAATGATATCAGTTACGGACCGAAGGTTCATAGGTTCTATGTCCGCTTCAACAAAACCACTGTACCCTCTTTTAATGCCCATTACCTCAAGGCCGTGATAAAGCGCCTTGCGCACAACCGCCCGTATTGCCGCATTCATACCCGGAGCGTCACCGCCGCTGGTAAGAACAGCGATCCTTTGCATAAGAACACCCCCTTACTGTAACTGACACATCTTGCCAAATTACAAAAGCACGGCTGCATTTAAATAGAATCTATGATTTCCATCGCCTCATCGGCCTCTGACTCGGGTACCAGAATCTCTATGGAGCTGTTGGGTGTCATTCCGGAGGAACTGTCAATATTTTTTATTTTAACCAGTAAGCCCTCGCTTGAAAGAAGTCGTTTTATTTCGTCGGCTTCTTCCATACTGGGAGCGATATAAACTACTGTCCACATAGCAAAGCCTCCTTTTTATCAAGGCTTTTATCGTAAACAAGTATAAGCATAACTGCCAATTTTATATTCATTGATTCTCATCATTTCGTATCTTACCATGTTTGGTTAACAGTTCAACTTTACCGCGTATCTTGATCGCCGAGGTATGCTCGGTAAACTGTGCAATCATTATCTCTCCTTTATCTAACTTCTCTGTGTGATGAAACCTTGTATCCTTGCCGCGGGTGAGACCGATAATAGTAACACCGTTATCCAAAGCTTTTATAACAACGTAATCAGCATGTAAATCATAAGGCTCTGTCATAATCTCACTCCATTATTGCCTTTATTTAACAAATATCTAACAAAAAAATCATAGCACACATGATGCTTTCCTGACAAGCTGTGTTCTAAACATGACTTACTCTTCCCTCTCAACGTCAACTTTAACCTTAATATTATCTGCGCCAATTAATTCCCTCAGTTCAACAAGAACCGGTGTAGATAAATCCAGCCAAAATTCTTCAGGAGTACGGGCTAATTTTTTATCTCCCGGAAAGTAAAGGTATACCGGCGCATGACCCGGATAACTTTTTAAAACTAACTGCAAACGGGTAATCAGCTCCAGAGAAGATTTTTTTATTTGGATGTAAACGCTATTTACCTTTTTTTTAGCAACAGGGGTAAGCACCTCGGCGATAACCTTGTTGTCTTCGCCGTTTGTGTTTATCCGCCCGTGCAGGAGGACCACTTTTTCGGGTTTAATCAGGGACTTATACTCCTTATAGGTACGCGGGAAAAAAATTACCTCGATAACGCCCGTCAAATCCTCAAACTGCCCTCTGGCCATTGGTTCACCCCGGCGCGTGGACAGCTTCTTTATACTTGTGATCATCCCGCCCAAAACAACTTCACTGTTTGGTTCCATCTCCTTTGCCTCGGAAACGGACCCGCTGACCTGCGCGTTTAATGCCGACCTGTATTCGGATAAAGGATGCCCGCTTATATATAGACCCAGCGCCTCCTTTTCCATGGCAAGCAGTTGACTATAGGAAAACTCCTTTAGATCAGGCATTTTTATGGAAAACACGTCTCCGGCCGAATCCCCCCAAAAATCAAGCAAAGTCAGCTGCCCGTTTGAGCGCTCCCTGCCCGCCTGCGCCGCCAAATCCATCCCGGCCTCAATCATCGCCATTAACTGCGACCGGCTATGCCCAAGCGAGTCAAAAGCCCCGCTTTTAATTAGACTTTCCAGAACACGCCTGTTGACAACCCTGGTATCCAGACGGCGGCAGAAATCTGTATAACTTTTAAAGGAACCGTATTGCCGGCGATCCTGCTCGATTACTTCCACCGCTCCGGCGCCTACATTTTTAACCGCAGCTAAACCAAAACGTATTTTGCCGCCCACGACTGTGAAATCCCTATCACTCTCGTTGACATCCGGAGGCAATACTTCAATTTTCATCCGTCTGCACTCTTCTATGTAGGCCGCTACCTTATCCGTATTATCCCGTATCGAAGTAAGCAGAGCCGCCATGTATTCCGCCGGGTAATTGGCTTTTAGAAAAGCTGTCTGGTAAGCGACCAGGGCGTAAGCCGCCGAGTGGCTGTTATGAACAACAAAACCGTTAGCCAGAAAATTATGGGTTTCTTCCACAGTCAGGTCATAAGTAACTTCCTTGCCGGCCGATTCAACAGATTTGATGTCATCCCACGAAACAATAGTTCCGCTTTCCTGCATACTTACCAGCTGCTTGTAACCGTTGCCGTAAGGGATTCCGCAGACAGCGACTTTATTGCCTGCCCTAAGCCTCCCTAAAGATTTCCACCCGCCTTCGGTCAAAAACATATGGTTGGCTGTCGCTTTAATGCTGAAACCTTTTTCAGTGGTTAAACAGTAGACTGGTTTAACCCCATTCAGATACACCCCGGTTACCTGACCTGCGGCAATTTTATTATTTCTGTCCAACGTTTGGACAGTCGCCGTCTTTCTGCTTTCATACATATCCTTTAACGCAGCAAGATTACCGTTTCCGTCAACTATGCAGACATCTCCGCTCAAGCATTTGTTAAAACCGTAACCAGCAAAATATTCCATCAGGTCAAATACCTGTCTTGCTATCCCCTCATCAATACCCCTTTCAGAAGACCCTTCAATAAACTTCTCCCGGTTGGAATGGATCAATTCCGGTTTCTTTTTTCCCATCGCTTTACGAAGCTCGTCCGCCTTGGCCATACTAAACCCGGCCAGTTCACCGGCGATCTGCATGACCTGCTCCTGGTAAAGAATAACCCCGTAGGTGCTTTTTAAAATTGGTTCCAGCCTGGGATGAAGGTAGGATATCTTGTTAAGTCCATGCTTGTTTTCAATGAAATCCTTAACCATACCGCTGCCTAACGGGCCAGGGCGGTAGAGAGCATTCACGGCAACGATATCTTCGAATATTTCCGGCTTGAGTTCTTTCAGAATGGATCGCATGCCCGAGCTCTCCAGCTGGAATACGCCGATTGTACTGCCGGAGGCAAGCAGTTCATAGGTCCTGGGGTCATCCAGCATAATTTCATCAATATTAATCTTTGGGCCGCCGTTTTTTTCAATTATCTTCAGAGCATCCGAAATAACAGTTAATGTCCGCAGTCCCAGGAGATCTATCTTTAAAAGCCCGAGTTGTTCAACCTGGCTCATGGCGAACTGTGTCGTCAGCGGCCCTTCGGAAGATTTATACACAGGCAGGTAGTCTGTCAGAAGGTCACGCGTAATAACCACGCCGGCGGCATGTGTAGAGATATGCCTCGGCATTCCCTCAAGGAGGGAAGCCATGTCGACCAGCTTTTTAATCTGCAGGTCTTGCTGGTACAGATTTCTCAAGTCGTCTGATTCCTGTAACGCCTTTTCGATGGTTATCTGCAATTCCGCAGGCACAAGCTTGGCTACCCGGTCAACTTCGGCATACGGAATTGCCATCGCGCGGCCGACATCCCTTATTGCAGCACGGGCAGCCATTGTCCCGAAGGTGGCAATCTGGGCGACCCGGTCGGCGCCATATTTCTGAGTCACATAATTGATGACTTCCTGCCTGCGTTCAAAGCAGAGGTCCACGTCAACATCCGGCATTGATATCCGCTCGGGATTTAAAAACCGTTCAAAAAGAAGGCTGTACTTAAGCGGATCAAGGTTGGTTATCCCCAAAAGATAAGAAACGAGGCTGCCGGCGGCGGAACCGCGTCCGGGCCCGACAGGAATCCCTTTAGTGCGCGCAAAGTGGATAAAATCCCAGACGACAAGAAAATAGGATGAAAATCCCATTGACTTGATTACGTTAAGTTCATATCCCATCCGTTGTTTTACCTGTTCGGAAGGCTCGCCATAGCGGCGGCGCAATCCTTCAAGACACAATTCCTCAAGATATGCATCAGGTTGAATACCCTGTGGCAACGGATAATCCGGCAGGTATTGATTTCCAAAACTCAAGGCAACCTTGCAGCGTTCCGCAATTTTTAACGTGTTTGCCATGGCTTGTCCAAGTTCACTGAAACTAACGGACATCTCTTCTTCACTTTTCAGGTAAAGCTGATCGGACTGAAACTTCAGCCGCGCCGGGTCATTTACAGTTTTCCCGGTTTGGATGCAAAGCAGTATATCCTGCATTTCCGCATGTTCACGATTTACATAATGGATATCGTTGGTAACGACCAGCGGGATATCAAGCTGTTTGTGAAGCTCGACCAACCCCTTGTTTACCTTTTGCTGGACGGGCAGACCATGATCCTGCAGTTCAAGGTAGAAATTTTCCCTGCCGAAAATATCCCTGTATTCCATGGCCGCTTTCCTGGCCAGGTCATGCTGCCCCGCTCCCAACAGTTCTGCAACCTCACCGGCTATGCATCCGCTTAAAGCAATTATGCCTTTACTGAAGCGGGCCAGGGAACGCTTGTCAACCCGGGGTTTATAATAAAATCCTTCAGTAAAACCAAGCGAGACGAGCCGAAGCAAATTGCGGTAGCCCTCTTCATTCTCAGCTAAAAGGGTAAGGTGATAATTACGATCATCAACATGCGGTATCCGGTCTTTGGCTGTCCGCGGCGCGACATATACTTCGCATCCCAGAATTGGTTTTATTCCTTCCGCTATACAGGCTTTATAAAAGTCGACCACGCCGAACATAACCCCGTGGTCAGTAATAGCCAGGGCAGGCATGTTTAATTCCCGGGCAGCCGCGGCAACTTTTTTAATTCTGGCTGCGCCGTCCAAAAGGCTATATTCGGTATGCACATGCAGGTGTACAAACATCGGCGCCAATGCCTCCACTAGAGTTGCAATGAGTTTTATTGCTCCTTCAGGAAAGAATACGCAATATTTCATCCAATACTATCTATTTAAAATCAATTGGGCAACCTTTTGCCCCGATAAGAGCATTCCGCCAAAGACAGGACCCATCCGGTAACCTCCGACGACAGCATTTGCCGCCATACCCGCCACATACAGACAGGGATAAACTTCAATTGTATTGGCCAGAATGGCCTCTTCTCCGCGGGAAGCCCACATGGATTTTTCCCCTTCAAGCGCCCCCGATTGAGTGTTTAGTTTTCCCTTCAGTTTCCGGACAACTATATTTGTTACCTGCGCATCGTGTCCAGTCGAATCTATTACATATCTGGAGTTGACAGCCAGCGGATCGACATGCAGGTTGGCCATTCCTACCGCTTTCCAGTTAAGGACCAGTCCGGTGATCCTCTCCTCCCGCACCATCACATCCTCAACTGAAAAATGGCTCAAAATAAAACCTTCTGTAAAAGTATTGTTTTCCAGGCATTCTTAAGACCAGCTTTTCTACTGCGTCGTTTATTTAAAACCCTTGTATTTGATTATGCGCAGCGCCTACCAGGCTATTAATGTCTGGTATCCCGTTTTCTTTTAAGAAAAATGTGATTCCTTCCAATATATCAATTGTCGCCTCCGGGTTAATAAAATTCACCGTTCCTGCCGCAACCGCCCTGGCGCCGGCCATAATAAACTCTAATGCGTCCCGGGCGCACGTTATGCCGCCCATACCAATAATCGGCAACCCGACTTCCCGGTATACATCCCAGACAGCCCTGACAGCCACAGGTTTAACAGCCGGGCCGGAAAGCCCTCCTTTAATGTTGCCCAGAACCGGCCTGCGCCGGTAAATATCAATGGCCATTCCCGTCAGGGTATTGATCATTGAAAGAGCGTCCGCGCCCGCAGCGGCGACACTTCGTGCTATTTCTACAATATTGGTTACATTCGGGGATAGTTTTACTATAACAGGTTTGTCGGTAACAGACTTAACACTTTTTACTACTTCAGCGGATGCGGACGGCGAAACGCCAAATTGCATACCGCCGTGCCTTACGTTAGGACAGGATATGTTTAACTCAAGAGCCGATATTACCTCAGATTCACCCAGCCTGCCGGCGACGGCGGCGTACTCTTCCACAGCGCCGCCAGCTATGCTTGCAATTATATTCGTTGAGATTTCTTTTAAACCGGGCAGGTAAAATTTCATGAAATTTTCTACCCCAGGGTTTTCCAGACCAATTGAATTTAGCAGGCCTGATGACGTCTCAAATATCCGCGGCGGAGGATTTCCCGGACATGGCTGCAGTGTCAGGCTTTTAAAAACTATCCCGCCAAGTTTGCTCAGGTCGACAAAAACCGAATATTCTTTTCCAAAGCCGAAGGTTCCGGAAGCGGTCACGATGGGATTTTTAAACTTTATTCCAGCTATTTCAACTGCCAGGTTGGGTTCCTCTTGCAAAGATTTCATCAAAAAGCCACCTCGTTGGCATAAAAGACCGGTCCGTCAAGGCATACTCTCTTGTAAACAGGTTGTTCCCCTTTTTTCCGGTTAGTTCTGCAAACGCATGAGTAACAGGCGCCTATACCACAAGCCATACGCTCCTCAATGGATAACTGTCCTGCTGCGCCATACTTTTCCAGCATGGCGGCGGACACACGCAGAAAATCATGCGGACCACAGACGTAGACCATTTCGGCCAGCCTGTTTGCGAGTACTTCCTCAAGTAATTCCGTCACAGGACCGCTGTGACCAACTGTTCCATCGTCAGTTGCCACTTTGACGCCTCCCGAAAAACTATCCGTAAGGCTTGTTATTTCATCGGCAAGAATTAATTCTTCCCTGGTGCGCGCTCCCAGCAAAGTATAGATTGAAAAATCCTTGTTTTTACTCTGCGCCAATTCCTGAAGCAGGAAAAACAAGGGGGCGATTCCGATACCGCCCGCTGCTATCGCCAGTTTTTTCTTTCCTTCGGGAATAGTGAAACCATTTCCCAAAGGCCCAATGATGTCTAAAAAATTATTTTCTTTTTCCATGGACAGCAGGGCAGTACCCCGGCCAACCACCCTGTAAAGCAGCGATAACTCACCTTCCTCCCTGTCTACTCTGTGAATGCTGAATGGACGGCGCAGCGTAGAATCCAGAAGAGGTAAAATACGCACCTGAATAAACTGTCCCGGCTTCGCCGTCCTGCTTATATCCGGGGATAAAATTGTCAGCAGGCAGCAACCTGGGAAAATCATTTTTTGGCGTACAATCCGGGCCTTTGGGTTATGGATCAATTTTGCCCCCCCTGATTTATGCTTGTCTGACCAGGCCAGTCAGCATACCTTAAAACGATCATATATCCTGCTCCCTTGCTGATTTTTCCTTCATTTTGAATATGCTTTAACAAGTCGGGCTCCCAAAATCCGGCCAACTTTAAATACTGAAGGGTTTCCGGTTTGGGAACGCTCAAATTTTTAAAGCAGCATATAATCTGAGAAGCGTTTGTCAATGTGAGCTTTTCACTTGCCGGGTAAATCATCACACCAGTCGGAATCTTTGTACCGGTTACTCTTGAAAGCGTATTTATAAAGCTCATTACAGACATCGCTTCATCAAGCCGGTAATTATTAGTGTAGCCGCCGGAAGCCATCCCCCATTTCCTGACAAATCTTAAGCCGGGGTATGCCCAGTGATTCCCGCAGGGAATTTCATACGAGAAGGAGTACAGTTTCATTCCCTGCGCGTTTAACCTTTTCTGCAGTTCATGGATAACGTTTAGATCACCGCTCATTTCGTTAAAAGGCAATCCTTTTTCAATACTGAGGGCGGCAGCCGCGCCGGCCGCCTGGCCTGTCGCCATGCCTACAGGGATAACCCTTGTGCTGCCGGCTGACAGCGAATCAAAGCTTGCGGACCTCCCCACCACCAGGAGGTTATTAACTTCCTTTGGCACAAGACAGCGGAAAGGCACCGAGTAAAGCTTGGGTTTGCCTATTACATCACCGCGGAAAGACTGGCTGGTGGCCTGTATATCAACGGGATAAGAGCCCATGGCAATGCGGTCTTTAAAATCCCTGTTTTCCAATACGTCGTTTATGCTTAAGCGATATAACCCATAAATATTCCTTGACTGCCTGATGTATAATTCGGGCGCCGTTGCATCAGGCATGACCGACGACAGGCCGGGAATGTTTTTTGAAATATATTTTGTCAGTAGGGGAATCTCTTTTTCAGCGAGAATCCTTCCTTCCTTGCGGGAATTATAATCCAGAGGATCCATCCCCAAAACCAGCAGCGCATTGACTAAAACCCGGTTGTCTTTTAAGCGGCATATATTTAAGCCCCGCACCATCAAACGGTTGTCGGTGGGCTGATAACGTTTCATTATCTGAGAAAAGCCCCAGGCGCTCTGGTTTTTTACACCGTTGTTTGGTTCTTCGGAGAGCTTAAGATTCAGAACCAGTTTCATCCAGTCCAGTGAACTTATTCCTTTTAACCTAAAAACTAAAGTCGTTGCCATATATTCACCTGGCCGGCCGCAGTCACTAAACCCGAGACTGTATGGAACACCTGCGGCGGCAGCTATATCAGCGTCACAGGTGGCGTCAATTACCCGCCATGCTTTGACTTCCCTGGCATCTCCCTTTTGCGGTAAAATCCTCAATCCGATCATAGTATTGTTCACTGACAGCGGTTGTATATCAGCCGCATTTAAAAATACCTGGAGATTCTTCTCTTTTGCAATTATGGAATTAAAAACCTGGCTTGCCACAGCCGGATCAAAAGCATCTCCCCCAACGCCCTCGTAAAATTCCAGAAAAATCCCCTTGTTCAAGATTTCCTTATTAGGCCCGTAATTCATATCAATATTGCTCAACCAGCCGCGGGTCATCAGGCCGCCTACTTCCGGACGGACATCTACAAGCAGTGTTTTTAAACCATTACGGGCCCCGGATACGGCGGCGGCAATTCCTTCCGGCTCAGCGCCGGCAACAATAAGATCATAATGTTCCAGCAACGGGACATTGGCATAAGAAGCAACCGGGTAGTCTGTTCCAGACCACAGCGGTTTTAATAAAAAATAAAAAAGCAACAGAACGGAAGATAGGCAAATCCGTTTTAACACCTAGGTTACCTCCTGAAGCACATCCTGCAAGGCAATAAGTTCAATGTCATCGCCTTCATTAATTGACCGCAGAACCTCAACTAAAGCCCAGGCGGTATCCAGGGAAGTAAGACAGGGAATATTATGTTCAACAGCCATACGGCGAATTCTAAAACCATCCCGCTCCGGCTCACGCCCTCTGGTCAAAGTACTGATTACCAGATGAATTTCGCCGGTCCTGATCAAGTCAACGATATTTGGTGAGTCTTCTCTTATTTTTCTGACTGATTCTACGCTCATCCCGGAACTCCGCAGAAATTCTGCCGTACCGACCGTGGCGAAAAGCTTATAGCCCAATCCGGCCAGTGTAGATAAAATGGGCAGGGATTCTTTTTTATCCCTGTCGGCAATTGAGGCAAGCACGTTACCTTTTTGTGGAATAGCATATCCCGCGGAAACAAGTGATTTGTACAGCGCGACTGAATATCTTCTATCAATGCCCATTACTTCACCTGTCGACTTCATTTCCGGACCTAAAGATATATCTACTTCAGTAAGTTTTGCAAAGCTGAAAACAGGCGTTTTTACACCTGTAAGCACTCCTTCCTTCCACAATCCTCCAGCATACCCGAGTTCTTTTAAAGTTCGCCCTAAAATTATACGTGTGGCCAGATTAACTACGGGAATCCCGGTAATTTTGCTGATATACGGCACGGTCCGGCTGGCGCGTGGATTGACCTCCAATACATAAACTTCTCCGTCATGCAGGACATACTGAATATTTATTATACCGCGCACCTGAAGAGCCTGGGCAAGTCTTGTTGTATAATCGACAATTTTCTCCTTAATTTCCGGGCTTATCTCACTCGCGGGATAAACAGCTATGCTGTCACCGGAATGGACGCCGGCGCGTTCAACATGCCTCATAATTCCGGGGATTAATACAGTATCTCCGTCAGAAACGGCGTCTACCTCAAGCTCGACCCCGAAAAGATATTTATCTACCAGCACCGGATGTTCCGGGGTTATTTTCACGGCTGTGGCCATATAATTGAGAAGCTCATCCCTGTTGTATACTATAACCATTGCCCTGCCTCCCAGCACGTAGGACGGCCTGATTAACACAGGAAATCCTATCCGGGCAGCGGTAAGATCGGCTTCTTCAACAGAAAGGGCGGTTTGCCCCAACGGCTTTGGAATATTCAGCTGCGTCAGCAAATTATCAAACCGTTCCCTGTCTTCAGCACGGTCTATATTATTAACGGAAGTACCTAAAATTTTTACACCGCTGCCGGCAAGGGGCGCGGCAAGGTTAACCGCTGTCTGACCGCCAAACTGAACGATAACCCCCTCGGGTTTTTCCTTATCCAGAACATTCATGACGTCTTCAATTACTAGCGGTTCAAAGTACAAACGGTCGGCGGTGTCAAAATCTGTGCTTACAGTCTCAGGGTTGTTGTTAATTATTATTGCCTCTACGCCTTCCTGACGCAGTGCCCACACTGAGTGCACCGAACAGTAATCAAACTCAATTCCCTGACCAATTCTGATCGGCCCTGAACCCAGCACAACAACCTTTCGATTTTCTGATGGCTGAACCTCATTAAATCCATCATAGCTTGAGTAATAATAAGGTGTTACCGCCTCAAATTCCGCTGCGCACGTATCGACCATCTTATATGCGGGAACAATTTCATTCTTTCGGCGCAGTTCCCGCACCTCTTTAATCTCGTTAAGACCGGTCAGTTGCGCGATATGTGCGTCCCCAAAACCCATTTTTTTAGCTTTTTGAAGCAATTCCGAACTTAACTTGCCGCAGGATTCTCTAATCTGCTCTTCCATATTGACTATGTTTTTTAATTTATCAAGGAAAAAACGGTCTATTTTGGTCAGTTCAAAAATACGTTCTTTAGATACCCCCCGGCGGAGCCCTTCAGCAACAGCAAAAAGACGCAAATCATCAGCGTTAACCATTTGCTGTTCAATTTCATGATCGCTCTTTTCGCTGAATTCGGGAATAAAGAACCCCATCAGGCCGATTTCCAGAGAACGCACCGACTTAAGCAGGGCGCCTTCTATTGTCCGGTCAATTGCCATTACTTCCCCGGTTGCTTTCATCTGCGTCCCTAACAGTCTGTCTGCCAGAGCAAATTTGTCAAACAGCCAGCGGGGAAATTTTGCGACCACATAATCAATGGAAGGCTCAAAGCAGGCATAGGTTTTTCCCGTAACCGCATTTTTAATTTCATCAAGATTCAGCCCGATGGCGATCTTGCTGGCAACCTTGGCAATCGGATATCCCGTTGCCTTGGAGGCAAGGGCTGAAGAACGTGAAACTCTCGGGTTTACTTCAATTACATTCAAACCGACCTGACCGCCCAGAGTGGGCAGCAGGCCGTCGGGTTTTTCTTTTTCAATCAGCTTGCTTAAGAATTCCGGTGTCAGCGGTTCTATATACACACGGTCAGCCATGTTGGTATCAGTCATAATCGTTGCCGGATTACTGTTAATCAGGACAACCTCCATGCCCTCTTCTTTCAGGGAACGGCAGGCCTGTGTGCCGGCATAGTCAAATTCAGCAGCCTGACCAATAATTATCGGACCCGAACCGATTACCATCACTTTTCGGATGTCGCTTCTAATGAGCATTTACTCACCCCTGTTCGTACGCATTATGTCAATATACTCGTCAAAAAGGTAGGCGGATTCCTGCGGACCTGGCGAGGCCTCCGGGTGATACTGCACGGAAAAAACCGGTAGGTATTTGTGTCTTATTCCTTCTATCGTCCCGTCATTAAGATTTCTGTGGGTAACCTCAGAGGTCAAATAATACGACACGATGTCCCGTGCCTTCTATAACGTAAATTTCCCTGGTGGCTACAGCAGTTACCAGATCCAGTCCGCTGAGGAAAGGACAGCTGCCGGCCTCCTGGATAAGTTCTTCGGGAGTTTTGTTTTCGGTGCTGATGATTCCCCGCATTGTTCCGAAATTACGCAGATGCAGGGTTAAACTGCGTGTGTCAACCCCGCTCAAGCCAATTATACCTTCCCTGTATAAAAAATCGGAGATACTTGAACTGGATCTCCAATTGCTTGGGCGTCCGCATTCCTCATACACGACAAATCCCCTGATCCCGGACTTTTTTGACTCAAAATCCTCCGTATTGATACCGTAATTACCGATCAAAGGATAAGTCATAACTACAATCTGTCCGCAATATGAGGGGTCAGTAAGAATCTCCTGATATCCCGTCATCCCTGTGTTGAAAACTACTTCGCCCCACTGAGCGCCTTGTTCTCCAAAAGCATTGCCTGTAACAACCGTCCCGTCTTCCAAAGCAAGTGAAGCCTTCATTTTAATCAACATCCTCTGCCATTAAAATTTTGAAAAGTTGATTACAAATATCTTATAAAAACTTTTCATAATAAACCTTTAGGTGGTTTTACTGAATACGCGCCCGGCATATTCAAAGACGATTTTTCCTCCAACGATAGTTAGTACGGGAATGCCGGTAAGCGTTCTGCCGGCGAATGGTGTATTGCGCCCCTTGCTGACGAACCTTGCCGGGTCCACCTTTTCCGTCCGGGCGGGATCGATAACCGTAAGATCAGCATCCGCGCCCTCAGCCAGTACCCCTTTAGAAATACCCAGGATGCGTGCGGGATTTATCGTCATTTTTTCAACTGCATCGAGAGGAGAAAGAATTCCTGTATTGACAAGTTCCGTCCAAACAAGCCCTACGGCAGTTTCCAGCCCTGAAATCCCGAATGGAGCATTTTCATATTCCACTTCCTTCTTTTCCCGCGCATGCGGAGCATGGTCAGTGGCTATGACGTCAATTGTACCGTCGCGCAATCCCTGCCTGACTGCATCTAAATCCTCTTGCGTTCTTAAGGGAGGATTTACTTTAGTGTTGGTGTTATACCCGGTAACCTCCCGGTCAGTCAGTGTAAAATGGTGCGGTGTCGCCTCTGCAGTAACCTTCAGCCCCCAAGCCTTAGCCTGGCGGATTAACTGAACCGAACCCGCCGTGCTTACATGGGCTATATGCAGACGGCACCCTGTTTCTTTTGCCAGTATAAGATCACGGGCAATAATTACTTCCTCGGCTGCCGCAGGGATACCCTTCAAGCCCAGTAAAGTGGAATAATAACCTTCATGCATCGACCCCTGGGCCGACAGGCTGGTATCCTCACAATGAGCGATGACCGGCATATCGATCATCCTGGCGTACTGCATAGCTCTGAACATTATCACAGCATTGGAAACACACCTGCCGTCATCCGAAAAAGCAACTGCTCCCGCTTCTTTTAAACCAGCCATTTCGGCAAGCTCTTCGCCCTTACTGCCAACCGTGATGGCGCCAATCGGGAAAACATTAACTCTCCCCTCCTGGCGGGCTTTGTTTAAAATATAATTAATTACCGAACTGTTATCGGCAACCGGATTTGTATTGGGCATACAGGCTAAACTTGTGAAACCTCCCCTGGCTGCAGCCATTGTTCCGGCAGCAATTGTTTCACTGTCTTCAAAACCCGGTTCTCTTAAATGCGCATGAAGATCAATCAGGCCGGGCAGGACTAGTTTTCCGTCCGCATCTATAATAACCGCCCCGTCCGTTTCAAGGTTGTTGCCTAGTACAGCAATCTTTCCGTCTGCAATCAAAACATCCGCGCTGAATATCTTCTTTTGATCCGGACTGATTAGGGTCCCTCTTTTGATCAGCAGCTTCATTAAGCATCACCCCCTCCTGCAAGCAGGTATAAGACAGCCATCCTAACCGCCACCCCGTTGGTTACCTGTTCATTAATTACAGATTGAAGGCTGTCGGCGACTTCACCGGATATTTCTATTCCCCTGTTCATGGGACCCGGATGCATTACCAGAGCATCCCTTTTAGCCAGGGAAAGCCTTTCGCTGTTTAAGCCAAAAAGACGCGCATATTCCCTGAGGCTGGGAAACAGTCCGGCCTTCTGCCTTTCCAGTTGGATCCGGAGCATAATAATTACATCCGCATCCTTTATCGCTTCATCAATACTGCAGGAAACAGCGGCGCCTGTCCGTTCTACACCAACCGGCATCATGGTGGCGGGACCGCAGACCGATACACTGGCGCCCATTTTTAAAAATCCCCAGATGTCGGATCTCGCCACACGGCTGTGCAATATGTCCCCTACAATAACTATTTTCAGACCGTTAAGGACACCCTTCTTTTCCCTGACAGTAAACAGATCCAGAAGTCCCTGGGTCGGATGTTCATGAGCGCCGTCACCTGCGTTAACAACTGAGGCCTCTATCCATCCGGTCAGCAAATTTGCGGCGCCTGCCATCGGATGCCGGATAATCACGACGTCCGTACCCATGGCTTCTATAGTGCGGACTGTATCTTTCAGGCTCTCCCCCTTAACCACGCTGCTGGCCGATGAGGAAATGTTGATTACGTCAGCGTTTAAAAACTTGGCGGCCAGCTCAAAAGAGGTCCGTGTCCGCGTACTTGGTTCGTAAAACAGGTTGGTAATTGTACGTCCGCGCAAAGTCGGCACTTTTCTGACCGGACGGGAGACTATTTCCTTCATTGCAACCGCAGTATCAAGGATCAGTTCTATTTCATGCGCATCTATATGCTCAAGCCCGATCAGGTTTTTCTTTTGAACCATGGTCCTCTCCCAACCTTGCATCAGGGAGGTCAACTGCCTATGTGCTCATGTTCGCCTCTTATGCTTGTACGAACTCGTTCACCCTCGGGCTCGGTCAAACTCGGCGCATATGCCTCAAACAGTTCCCTCGCTTATCCTCGGGTTCACTCGTTCTTTGAATTAAGGCTCAAAATCGCACTTAAGGCATTGGCCTCCCTTGTATTGATAAATTTTCATCCTTCTAATGGGGCTGCTTTAAGCGGCATGTATGTCATCCCTCACCCAGGATGAAGACACCTTCCTGTCCGTCTATTTCCTGTAAACGCACGGCGACTATTTCTTTGCTGGATGTGGGAGTGCTTTTGCCTATGTAATCAGCGCGAATCGGCAGTTCACGGTGGCCGCGGTCAACAAGTACAGCCAGTTGGATTATATTCGGCCTGCCGAGATCCATTATTGCATCCATAGCAGCCCTGATTGTTCGTCCGGTATAGATGACGTCATCAACGAGGACAATTTTTTGATTCTTAACCGGAAACGGGACCTCCGTGCGGCGTAAAATAGGCTGATGGGCTAAAGTGGTCAAATCGTCCCTGTACAAGGTTATATCAAGTACTCCGACAGGGATTTCCTTATTTTCTATTTCCCTTATGTAACCGCTTAACCGGTTTGCCAGCGGAACCCCCCTGCGCTGGATACCTATTAAGGCTATTTTTTCTGTCCCTTTGTTTCTTTCAATTATTTCATGCGCAATCCTGACCAGAGCCCGCCGAATACCCTCTTTATCCAGAATCTGCGCTTTTTGACGCATCTTGTCCGACATGTTTTAAAACTCCCTTACAATTAAAAATGCCCGCTCATCTTCCGGCGAGCAGGCATAGCTTTAACCGCACACGTTTTATCTCCCTTGCCGGCCTCACCGGACCGTCTTAAAGGATTATAAGTTTTAAAAAGTTTATCAAAAACCGCCCTTTATGTCAATACCTTGCTTTCGAAACGTCCGATGGTTATTCAGAACTGGAGAGAAAGACAATGTTTTCCTTTTCTTTTTGCTCCAAACCACTGGACTTAGCTGGTTAGTTATACTAAAATATCATGTAAGTATTAAAATCCCCGGAGGTATTTCATGGCAACTGTAATACCCTTTAAAGGAATTCGTTATAGCACGGGTGCGGGAGCAATGAACCTCCTGATAACACCGCCTTACGATGTTATCAACGAAAAGAAACAGGAATATTTCTATCAACTGCATCCCAATAATATTATCCGCCTTGAATATGGAAAATCTTATTCTTCTGATACAGAGGAGGATAACCGGCATACCCGCGCAGCCGCGGTATTTTCCAGCTGGCTTAAAGAAGGTATTTTAAAGAAAGAAAATTCGCCTGCTATATATCTCTGCCAGGAAAGATTTAACCATGAAGGCCGCGAAAGAACCCGCAACAGTTTTATCTGCAGTGTTAAATTAGAACCTTACGAAAAAGGCATAATTATCCCGCACGAGGAAACGATACCGAAGCACAAGGCCGATCGGCTGTCATTAATGCAGGCCTGCCAGGCTAATTTCAGCCCTATTTTCGGTCTGTATGTCGATCCGGACAGGACTATAGAAAAAATAACCTGTGACCAGACGCAGCGAGATCCGGATATTAGCTTCACGGATGAAGATAACCATCACCACAGCTTATGGACCGTTACCGACAATGACGTCATCTCTCAGGTCCAGAGGTTTATGGCCGGCCAGCGCATTTTCATTGCCGATGGCCATCACCGTTATGAAACCGCTTTAGCTTACCGTGACTGGCGCAGGGAACAGGAGAAAGCGCCGCTTGAAGAGTACAGTTACGATTTTGTAATGATGAGCCTGGTCAATATAAATGATCCCGGGCTGGTCATACTCCCCACTCACCGTCTTGTCCGGAACAATATTGAATCTGAAAAGTTATTTGATCTGTTAAGTGATTATTTTGAGCTGGAAATCTTCCCCCTGGGCGAAGGCCATGAAAATTTAAATATTTTTATGAGCGCACTTAAAAGCAGGTTAAAACCGGATAAAATTTGCGAAACAACTCAGCACAGAAGTATAATAGGACTTTATACGGGGAATGGCGGTTTGTATCTGCTTACACTGAAGGAAGCAATCTCCCTGCCCTCTTATGCGCCCGCAGGTCATTCTCCGGTCTGGCAAAAGATGGATGTATCGCTCCTTCATTATTTTATATTTAAGAAATTGCTGGCTGTCGGGGAAGATAAGTGGACTGATGAAAACCATGTTCATTATAACAGGAATGAAGATGACCTGCTGTCCATAGTAGACGCTGGAAACTATCAGTTTGCTTTCTTTTTGAACCCTACTCTTATTGAAGAAATAACCTTTGTGGCTCTTAATGGTGAAAAGCTGCCTCAAAAATCAACCTATTTTTATCCCAAGATTATCACGGGCCTGGTAATCAATTTGTTATAGCCTTACCGGGTGATTCCGCCGCCGAACAGGCTGCCTTGAATATTTACAAAGGTGCTGGGGACCTCACCGACGATAATACTTTCGGCTAGTGGAACGCTTGTGGCGATCCCCGCTTCGGCGTACATGGATGGGATAACCACTTTTACCTTGGTTTTAAAATTTAACCAGATTTTATGACGTGTTTGATTTATTCCGGCAGGTTCGAATTTATCATCAACATTAACCTCTACCGTTCCTGCAGGAATTATGGTTACCCTTATTCTTGGCCCCAGAGAAGAAAAAAGGTAAAGACCCGTAATCTGTCCCAGTGGGACAGAAATAGTCTGGCCTTTTAAATTTTGAAGTGTGCGGTTGACAGTCAGGACAACGTCGGCAGCCATTTTGGTAACTCTTACAGTATTGGCTTGCATAAAGACAATCCGCCCCTGATCATCCTTCTGAACCTGGACAAAATCCTGATACTGAAGATTGTTATCCCAGACTTCCTCCTGAACTGTACGGTTGATGGCCTCTGTTGCCAGTTGGGTTGCTCTTATTTCGGCAATCTTGAGTATTGTTATGCGCATCAGATGATCAAACCAGAAAAAAACAACTATAAGAAGCACAAGGGGTAATAACCACTGTAGAAACAGTAGAAAAGGCCGCCGCCTCTTAAACAATGGTTTTCACCTCACTCCCGAAAACAAGCCGGAATGCCAGCAAGCGGGATGAAAATTCACCAATAGGATGAAAAGGCACATATTCAGTAAAGCTCTCCAAAATTGATAGGAAAAGCAGTCTTGATGCCAAAGTTTAAAGGGCGATAATGTCAATCAATCAAACAGCCACTATGTTATGTAATATATGATTTCATTTTCTAAAAATTAACTGGTTTGATAGATTTAAACTTTTAGTTTGCTAAATTTTCTTTTTCCGCATTGAACAATCATATTGTCCTGCGGAACAAGTAAATAAGCCGGTTCCTCAATCCTGATCCCGTTTATCTTAACGGCGCCCTGAGTTATCAGGCGCCTCCCCTCGCTCGTGCTTGCCGCCATCTCCAGCAGGACCATTAACCTTGGCAGCCAAATCGAACCATCCTGCAAAATATCTGCTTTTATCTCGTAGACGGGGATCTGATCAGGGAGTTCTCTTTGTTGGAATACTTTTTTAAATTCTTCCTCAGCCTGCTTTGCAGAATATTCATCATGATAGAAAGATACTATTTCATAGGCAAGTCTCATCTTGGCGTCTCTGGGGTGAAGTTTACCGCTCTTGAGATCAGCGGATATTTCGGACAACTCCTTTAATCCCAAGGGTGTTACCAACTCAAAGTAACGCATGATCAGTTCGTCGGGTATTGACATTGTTTTACCGTATATCTCACGGGGTATCTCATCAATCCCAATATAGTTGCCCAGGCTTTTGCTCATTTTCTGAACTCCGTCCAGACCTTCCAGAATAGGCATCATTAAGGCCACCTGAGGTTCCATCCCATATTCTTTTTGAAGAGTCCTCCCCATTAAAAGGTTAAATTTCTGGTCTGTTCCGCCTATTTCAATATCGGCTTTTAAAACCACAGAGTCATAACCCTGCATGAGAGGATAAAAAAACTCGTGGACGCCAACCGGCAGACCCTCTTTGAAGCGCCTGTTGAAGTCTTCCCGTTCAAGCATTCTGGCGATTGTATATTTTGCAGCCAGTTCAATTACCTCCTGGAAGGTTAAGGGCGACAGCCACTGACTGTTTAAAAAAAGCTTGGTTCGGGCAGGATCCAGAACTTTAAAGATTTGTTTTTCATATGTGCTTAAGTTAGCTTTTACCTCACTCTCGGTTAACTGCTGCCGGGTTTCAGACTTTCCTGTCGGATCGCCGATTCGCGCCGTAAAATCACCGAGGATAATCTTTATCTCATGTCCCAGTTCCTGAAATTGCCGCACTTTCTGAAGCACTACGGTATGACCGAGGTGAATATCCGGCGCCGTCGGATCTAAGCCCAATTTTACACACAGGGGTTTTCCCGTTTTAACTGAGCGTTCCAGTTTTTTAATCAGATCATCCTCCGGAATAATCTCCGCAGTACCCCTTCTAATTACCTCCATCTGTTCTTTGAAGCTTTGCAAAACCTTGCTTCCCCTTTCCAAAAAACATGTTGAGTCTTAATATTTGTATATTTGTGCTTAATTGTATTATTGATGAACAAAGCCAGTCAAGTTTTTTAAGAAGATCCTTTTATTAAAGCGCTTGCCAGAATTTTGTCAAAATTAATCATTAAGCAAAAGACAACAAATATGTTATAATGTTTTGAAGAATACGAGGAGGATAGAAATTGCCCAAGAAACGTAAAAAGCGGCTCAACCCCAAGCGGTTAGTCTTTCTTATTGTTTTAATAGCTTTTTTAGTTTCGCTTAGCGGCGGTCTTTTTCTTCTGACAACGAGTATCATGGATTTGCCCGCATTGGATGAAAACAAACTATACTCCAGCGCGGCAAGTTCCTACTATGATCAGGACGGCAATTTATTCGCCAGGATAGGTGAGGAAAACCGTGAAATAGTTAAAATCAAAGATATCCCCGTTTCCACTCAGGACGCGTTTATCGCAATCGAAGATGTGCGCTTTAAAAGCCATCATGGAGTTGATTTACGGGGAATTGCCCGTGCGCTCTGGCATGACTTAACAGGCGGCAATATGGAGCAGGGCGCGAGTACGATAACCCAGCAGTTGGTCAAACTTTCATTTTTAAACCCTGAGAAAAAAGTAAAAAGAAAAATCCAGGAAGCAATCCTTTCTTTAATGGTTGAGCGCCGCTATTCCAAGGGGGAAATCCTGGAAATGTATTTAAATAAAGTTTATTTCGGCAACGGGGCATACGGAATACAATCCGCAGCCCGCACGTACTTCAACAAAAATGTTGATCAATTAACCCTCTCACAGTCAGCTTTTCTTGCCGGCTTACTAAAAGCTCCCAATTATTATTCATTACCTGAAAAGGCAACTGCCAGGCGCGACGTTGTCCTGGACACCATGTTGAAGTACGGTTTTATTACCAAGGACCAGGCTGACGAAGCTGAAAAAGAATCTCTGAACATAGAAGAAGGTTTAAAAAAAAATCTTTACCCGTACCCCTACTTCATTGATTTTGTAACCAAACAGCTGATCGAAGACTTCGGCGAAGATACTGTTTATAAAGGCGGGTTGCAGGTATACACAACCATGGACAGGCAGGCGCAGCAGGCGGCTGAGACAGCCCTGGCCAGTTTGAAGAACTTCCCCGCTTCCTGGCGCGATTCGCAAAATATATTGCAGCCCGAAGGAGCGGCCGTGTTTATTGATCCTCAAACCGGCTACATCAGGGCATTGGTCGGCGGCCGTGAGCATACCCACCAACTGCAGTTTGACAGAGCAACAATGGCGCGCCGTCAGCCGGGATCCTCCTTTAAACCGATTATCAATTACGCCCCTGCCATAGAGATAAAAGGAATGGGACCCGCCTCGGTAATCGACGATATTCCGGTAAGCTACGGCTCATACACACCGCATAACTATGACGGCGTTTACCTTGGCTTGATTACTATGCGAACAGCGGTTACACGCTCGATAAACATTCCCGCTGTGAAAACACTTGTCGATCATGTCGGAATTTCCAACGCAGTAAATTTTGCCAAAGGTCTGGGTATTACTGTAGATCCTAATAATGGCGCGAGTATGGCCCTTGGCGGGCTGCACAAAGGAGTAACACCCCTGCAAATGGCCACCGCTTACGCCGCATTTGCCAATGGCGGTTTTTATATTGAGCCGACAGCTATCCTGAAAGTAGAAGACCAGGAAGGTAAAGTCTTAAAAGAGTATAAATCAGACCCCCAACTGGCCATGAAACCCACAACCGCCTTTTTAATTACCAGCATGCTCAAGGACGTTGTAGATCATGGCACGGGAACAAATGCACGTTTAAACCGGCCGGCGGCTGGAAAAACGGGAACAACCGACGAGGGCAAGGATCTCTGGTTTGTCGGGTATACACCCAGCCTGGCCGGAGCGGTCTGGATTGGCTACGACTCTAACAAGCCAATGCCCCAGGAATTTGGCGGGCGTTACCCGGCGCTTATCTGGAGGCAAATTATGCAGGAGGCCTTAAAAAATATTCCCGCAACCGGCTTTCGTCAGCCTGCGGGAATAGTAACAGCCACCGTCGATAATAAATCAGGCCTTTTACCCGGTCCCAATACACCATCAGAGGATATGACAACAGATCTTTTTGTCAATGGGACCGTTCCTACTGAAGTGGACAACACACATGTCCTTGTGGAGATATGCGCTCAAACAGGCTTGCTGGCCAGTGAATACTGTCCGGACAGAATAGCCAAGATTATGATTAAGTTGCCCTACTCAATTCCGGATCAAGTTGCGGATAAAGTTGCTGACCACCTGATACGGGCGCCGGAGAAGGTCTGTACTGAACACAGGCCGGGATTGGAAACCCCGTCTATACAACCTGGGTTTGAGCAGGATCCGCCTTTTTTATTTGATCAATAACCGGCTTCTTTAAAAGGCTACCTGGTTATGTCCCCGGCAGTTTTGCCGACACCTTTTAGAATTTGCAAACTCAAAGAACACCCTCGTTGAAATTATCAAAAGACATTAAACTTCCGTCTTCAGATATTTCGTAAATCTGGACGCCTTCTTTGCATAAACGGTATTCAACGCAACAATCCCAGCAGTAATACTGTTCTACACCAACCTTACCGCTCGCCCTGCCTCCGCAAACCGGACAGTTCACTATAAACAGACCTCCTATAAAAAAACGATCCTTTCGGCTTGATTATACCCGTCAGGATCGAAAATATACGCGGTAAAGTACTATATAAATCTTTCAACAGCTTCCCGCAGTTGTCGCGCAAATCCCGTTTTAAGCAGTTCCGGCACGTTGCCGATGGCTTCTTCAAGATGAGCGTCATAATCCAAAGAACCGAGGAAAGGAACTTCTAAGTCCTCCAATTTGTTCCTTAAAGATTCGCTTTCTTTTCTTTTCATGTTCTCCAGTATGCCGATAATTTTCATATCCAGTTCCTTAAGCACCTGAAGCTCTTTTTTCATGACGTCCAGGGCAACTTTGGAAGGTGCGGCGACAAGCAGGTATTTCATCCTTTTAATCAGCCTGATCGCGTCAAGGGCGGGATCTCCAAGACCGGGCGGCATATCCACAAACAGGTAATCAAGCATGCCCCATTGCGTTATGGCCAGCAGTTCTGTAATAGCATTGGATACCTCGCTTCCGCGTAAAGCCCAGGGGGAGCCGGCTGTAAAAGAAGTAATCGACATAAAATTAATCCCGTTCACCTTCGGAGGTACAATGCCTTTTTCTTCCTCCGGGTATATATTGTCAGTTCCCAGGATGATATGGGCGCAGGGCCCGCAAAAATCAAGATCCAGCAGGCCGACCCTGCGCCCGTTTTCTGCAAGAATAAGGGCTGAAGCAGCGGCAACAATACTTTTACCGATACCGCCCTTCCCTCCCGATACGGCAATAATATTTTCTACCTTTTCCAACCTTCTGTCGATAACGCTTAATCTTGGATCCATACTCTGGTTACAGCACCCCTTCGATAGACTGAATCCAAACGCCTCTGCCTTTTACTATTTCAAAATCAGGTGTTCCGCATCCGGGGCAGCGCATAAAGACATGGGCGGTCTCAGGAATAAAATGGATTGCCTCATTCTCGTCTTCCTTTAAATGAGATAAATCCCGAAACTCCCATTCTTTCCCGCACACCTTGCATTTCAATGTGCTTGACTCAACCTCCAGATCAATAACATCCGCATCCAAAGACAGGTCGTCATAAATCTCTTTTATGTTTTCCAGGGCAAATTTAAAAATATCCAGATCAATCTGCTGCAGTTCTCCAATTTTGACCTGAACTTTCGTAATTTGTTTGATATTTTGTTTTTCAGCTTCTTGATGGGCTGCCACGATTACAGCCTCAGCAAGCGCCCACTCATGCATGCTTATCACAACCCAACAATTCTGATATTTCTTTTTTCACAGCCCTGAACAGTTTGGGCAAAGCCTTCTGCACCGGGGCAGACAGGCTGCAGCTTATAGTTATCTCTTTAGGCTGTATTCCAAAAATAATTGTTGGCGGCAACTTGTTCAGCTCTTTTGCCGCCAACAATACTTCCGGTAAATATGTTTCGTGCAAAGAGAGTTTATTACGCATAGTATCTGTCTTTGCACTTAAAAATAATTCTTCTGCTGTTAAACGGAAAATAGTTCCCGGTTCAAGACGAGCTTCCATGCAATCAATTATAATTGCAAAATCAGCGTCCTCCAGAAGGAATAACAGGTCGAAACCGGCGGCGCCGCCGTCTATAATCTCAACCCTGGGATCTAAATTTTCTTTGGACAGTTCATCTACAGCGTGTACGCCCACTCCTTCATCGCCCTGCAGAAAATTTCCAATCCCGATTACAACGAGCTTTTTTCCGTTTTCAGGCATTTTCTAGTTCCTTTAAATGATAAATCTCTTTGCCTCACAATCCCCTTTTATTTCCAGGACATGCACCGCACAGGCAATGCAGGGGTCAAAGGCGCGGACAACCCGGACCAGTTCGATCGGATTCTCCGGATCTTTTACCGGACAGCCTACTAAAGCTTCTTCAATCGGGCCCCTTTGTCCATTGTCATCACGCGGTCCGCCGTTCCAGGTAGTCGGAACAATCGCCTGGTAGTTATCAATTTTATAATCTTTAATTGTAATCCAGTGTCCAAGGGCGCCGCGCGGAGCTTCGTGAAGACCCATACCGGAGCCCTCTTTGGGAATATCAAAAGGCGCGAAGGCCGGCTGGCCCGGTACAAGCTGCTCAAGCCACGCAGGTATGGCATGGGCAATAGCGGAAGTTTCCAGGGCACGCGCAGCATGCCTGCCCAGAACTGAAAAGGCTTTCTCCTCACCCAGTGCGACAACGTCTTTATGCTGGTTAGCCCAAAGCCTGGCCAGCGGCCCGACTTCGTGCGGCAGTCCATCGTACCTCGGGGCCTTCAGCCATGAATAGCCGCTTTCCTTCCTTGGTTCAGGAACCGTGGCGCCGGTGCCCGGATATCTTCCCGTTGTGCTGTCATTATACCAGGAATACTTTACATGTTCCGTTATCTTTTTTGCGTCGACTGAACCAAACTGACCTTTTGTATAGCGGGCTCGTTTTAAGAACATCTTCTGCCCGTCAGGATCAGCCTTATCGCTTTCTTTGAACAAACCATAGCAAAGCATGTTTGAGCAACCTTTGCCAATACTGAACCATTCATCGGCATATACGTTAGCTACTGCGAGAACATCCGGTACATAAACGTTGTCTATGAAAGAAGTCATCTCGGCGAGATATTGTTTATACAGGGCAATCTTTTCAGCTGTTACGTTTTCGGTAACACCGCCTGCCGTAAAAACTGTTACATGAGGCATCTTAGCGCCGAAAATAGCGCCCATCTCATGGGCTTTCTTGCGAATAGTCAGCGCTTGAATGTAATGTCCTACAGCCATATCATTAACCGGCTTCGGCAAACGGTAATCACCTTTGAAACGTGGTATAAACGGCGCTGTATCCGGACCAAGAACATAATCCAGTGCAGCCAGGTGGTAAAAATGTAAAATATGCGACTGTATATAGTTTGCGCCCTGGATTAGATTACGAAGAATCCGTCCGTTGGTGGGCGGCTGGACGCCGAAAGCGTCATCAAGACAGAACATGGATGCTGTTCCATGAGCGATAGGGCAGACACCGCAGATACGCTGCATTATGTGACAGGCGTCGCGGGGATCACGGCCTTTTAATATTATCTCAAGACCTCTGAATAATGTGCCGCTTGACCTGGCGTCAGTTACTTTGCCGTGTTCAACATCAACTTCTATTTTAAGATGTCCTTCGATCCTGGTTACCGGATCAATAATAACCTTTTGGGCCACTTTATTTTTTCACCTCCTGTCATTCTGTTTCAGGCTTACTTTTTCTGGAAGCACTAAAGTCATAATCCGTTTGCCCCGGCACAACCGGGTTATAAGATACTTTTTCTTTGTTCGTCACCGGGAACAAACCATAAAATGGCTCCGTCTCATCCGGGAAAAGCGGCTCAGAGCATGCCTGGCAGGGAGCGCCCGCTTTGATACACCAGTTGACGTTGTTGTTCCAGCCCCTCTTGTTGCAGTCGGCCATAGCCCAGAAACCCTTGCAGCCCAGCATGGCAAGGCAGCCTTCTTCACCCGGGTAATTGGCAAATTGCCCCTTGTCGAAATATTGACGGCGCCAACACTCTTCGTGAATAGGTTTCGGATAAAACATTTTCGGCCGCCCGAGCCTGTCCAGTTCCGGAACCTGGTTTGTGGTCAGGACGTAAACCACAGTGCCCAGAAAATGTTCGGGAGGCATGGGGCAGCATGAAATATTGATTACAGGTTTTTTAGTAACAACTTTATTAACGGCTACGCATCCGGTAGGATTCGGAGCGGCTCCCGGAATACCTCCGAAAGCGGCGCAGTTGCCTGCCGCTATTACGGCTATCGCGGCATTTCCAAGTATGTTTACAGCCTGAAGCATTGTCAATTCAATATTTTTATTTTCCGCGATTGTACAATAAATTCCGTTATCCTTAGTCGGAATCGCTCCCTCAATGACAAGGAAGAACCTGTCTTTGTAATTGCGCGCTACTTCCTCTAAAAGTTCACCACAGAGGTGTCCGGAAGCGGCCATTAAATTGGGGTGATACTTTAAACTGATCACATCCAGCAGTACTGTTTCTATCGGGGGGTCAACACTGTTCAGTAAAGAGATAGAACAACCGGTGCAGCTCGCGCCCTGCAGCCAGATCACAACAGGCTTTTCGTCGGCTGCAAAAGCAAGCTGATTTCCAAAATCTGGCCCTAATACGCTTAAGAGGTAGGCGCCCATGGTAGAACTCATACATAGTTTGACAAATTCACGTCTGGTCAGTCCCAATTTCTCTCCTCCTTTGCTTAAGATTTTTGAACATTTTATAATTAATAATAAAACCTTCTAGAAAGGCTTTGCAAGAAAAACACACGAAAAGGCAGCTGCCTTTTCGGTTCTTCCTTAAACTATTGAAGCCCGCAAACGCTTTTTTAGAAAATTAACCATCATAGGCCCGGTTATCTCTCTAATCCCGCGTTTAACAAACCTCATCATACTATTCAGTTGTTAAGGGTTAAAGGAGGTTTTACTAAAACTGCCATATGTATGACAGTAACGGCCTAAAGAAACCTTGACTTTCGTATCACTTTCCATAATGGAAGGTGAACCAGTTCCAAGGTATACCCACTCGCCTGATAACCGTGGCTTACTGCTCCAGTTTATCAAGCCCGGGAATAATATAGCAGCGGCTAAACTTTATATCACTTTCCTCATAGTGCCTGTGCCGACTATGTGTTTGTGAACAATGCCATAAATCTATCGAAAATTGACATAATAATACTTGCTTTAAAAAATAGATTCTGGAAAGATTAAAAAACTGCCATGCCCGAAAGAAGACATGTCAGTTAAAAGCCACAAAAAGACTTTAAACTTACACATATTCCCCTTTCCATAACGGGAGGCATACCTGTTTCCGGATATACCCAGCGGCCTGAAGACCATAGCTATTGCCGCAGGTAATCAGGCTCGGAGAACTAACGTATTATAATCTAAGTAAGATAATCTAAGTAAGATAATTATACAAGATAATTATACATTTCCGGATAAAATCCTGCTAATTTGAAAAATAAATTACACATAACAGCTAACAAAATATATTTAAGGACATTCATTAGCAGGAATTTGTCGTAAGTTAGCGAAGTTATTTTATGAGAATAGGGGGAGAAAAAAACATGAACAGCAATATAACACCGCAGGTACTTGTTGACTTCTATAGCAAATTATCCCAGCTATTACTTCCTGAGGAAAGTATTATTTTTGCCCCGCCCGGGCCCCAAATGATCAGTTACGGACAGGAAAACAAAATCCCGCTCCTGAATATCTGCTCACCACAGGTGAATGCCAGTTACTTCTTTATTCTTTTAGAAAAGGTTAGTGAAATCATTATTGACCATTATCCGTACCTGAAAAATGAATGCCGGCAGATATTATCGGCTCTTCCTGTAGAAATATCTGAGAGGGAATTGTTTGTCGACAATGTATTCAAGCCCGGGGTAAACTTGCTTGCTCTTCTCAAAAATGATGTCTCGTCTGAAACATTTGGTTTTTTGATAACTCATACGGTTAAACCTCTAATGCGGCAGTTTGGAAAGATAGCTTCGCCGGTATATGACCTTGAAGAATGGATGAAAGGTTCATGCCCTGTTTGTGGAGGCCGGCCCAGTTTATCTTTGTTAGAAAAGGAGGTCGGCAGAAGGTATTTATATTGCGGATTATGCGAAGTTAAATGGCGTTTTCAACGCATTGGCTGTCCTTACTGCGCAAATCCGGAATCGCAATTTTTAAGAGCCGAAGGAGAAGAAAAATACCGCATTTATTATTGTGAAAATTGTTCCGGGTATATAAAAACAATTGACGAGAGAAAAATGGAAGGCACAGCGGACCTCTTTTGGGAAGACATTAATACGGTCTATTTGGATATTCTGGCTTTACGCGAAGGCTATATAAATATTCAACCTGAGCTGCCATTATCTGACTTGAAGCAAAACGAAACCGGCTAGCAGGAATATTTTCTGCTGCGCAGAATAGTAAGCATTAAAGTTATTGATATTGAAATTACTGAAAGGAAGGTAAACAAAAATGCCGCATATTGGAGCCCCTGAACTAATTTTGGTAGTCGCTCTCGCCCTGATTATTTTCGGCCCCGGCAAATTACCCGAGGTTGGGAAGGCAATCGGTAAAACTATTAAGGAATTCAGACGTTCCTCAAAGGAAGTAATCGAAGAAAATCTGGAAGCAGTCGCTGACAAAGAAGGTTCTCAGGCGGTCAAGGCGACAAAAGGTTAATCATTCAAAGGGAAAGTGGTTGATTTGGCCGAAAAGCATGGTGAAATGCCTGTTATGGAACACCTGGAGGAGCTCCGCCGGGTAATCATAGTTTCTCTCGTAGCAACGACTGTACTGGCTGTGGCTGCTTATTTTTTCAGTGACCGGATTTTGGCCTTTCTTCTTGACCCCCTGACTAAACTGGGCCACCGGGTTATCTTTACAGGCGTTACGGAAGCTTTTTTTGTAAAAATTAAAGTATCTTTTTTTGCCGGTTTCCTGGCTGCCCTGCCGATTATCCTCTGGCAGATCTGGAGCTTTATCATGCCGGCCTTAAGGAAACATGAGAAAGTTTATTTTACCTTAAGCGTCCTGGTATCTTTTATCTGTTTTTGGGGCGGTGTAGTCTTTGGATTCTTTGGAGTATACCGCTACGGCATAATGTTTCTTCTGCGTTTTGCCGGTCCTTCATTGTTGCCGATGCTGACAATCGACAAATATATTTCTTTTACAATTACTTTTTTGCTGCCTTTCGGGATTATCTTTGAGATGCCCCTGGTAGCCTTTTTCCTGGCCAAACTGGAACTGATCAGTTACAAGTTATTAGCCAGGAACAGGCGTTATGCCTTCCTGGCAATTATTGTTATTGCTGCTGTAATTACCCCGACACCGGATATGATAACCTGTTTGCTGGTCAGCGGGCCCCTTTATTTTCTTTATGAAGTGAGCATCTGGATCGTCCGCCTGGTCGAAAGGGGCATCGCCCGGAGGAAACGTGCCGAAGAGTTGGATGAGCTTACTGGCGCACAATCTGCCGCCAGTTGATTGTTAATTTAAATAAGCAGTCAGCATTACGAGTAGACTAAAAAGTAAACCGCAATAATTTTTCTTTTGCGTTAAAGCCGAAAGATTGCTGACGACTAATGCAGAAAAATCATTAAGGAGGAATGCTTATATCATAAAAAGCTTTTAAGAAATCTTGGTTAAAGGAGGTTTAATGATTAAATAAAATGAAAAAAGATCTTAGCCGTCGTGATTTTTTAAAGTATCTAGGAATAGGCACAGCCGGTACAGCTTTGTTTGAAGGAGCGGCAGCCGTCCCGGCTATTGCAAGCGGCGGGGAACATCCCAGTTTTGATGTTCCCCCTTCAAAAATAAAAAGAGCCAAAGAAACACCGACCATCTGCGCCTATTGCGGCTGCGGATGCGGTATCATTATTTATTCGGAAGACAATCAGATAACCCATATCGAAGGCGATCCGGATCATCCTATCAATCTTGGTTCCTTATGCCCCAAGGGAGCTGGTATTTCGGACACCCACACTGTCGTAGAAAAAATCGATAAACGTGTTCCCAATAAGAACCGGGTAACGGAAGTGCTTTACCGGGCGCCGGGAAGCAGTGATTGGGAGGTAAAAGATTGGGATTGGGCCTTTTCGGAAATCGCCAAGAGGGTTAAAAAAACCCGTGATGCAAGCTTTAAATTTAAAGATGATAAAGGGGTTACAATCAACTGTACTGAAACCATCGCCCATCTGGGCAGCGCTTCTTTAGACAACGAAGAGAATTATCTGCTCCATAAAATACACCGTGCGCTTGGGGTAATTAACCTGGACCATCACGCCCGTCTGTGACACTCCTCAACAGTGGCCGGTCTGGCCAACTCTTTCGGCAGAGGCGTGATGACGAATCATTTCATTGATTACAGAAACGCTGACGCCTTTTTAATCATCGGCGCCAACGTCGCTGAAAACCACCCCCAATCGATGCGCTGGATAGGCATGGCAAAATCAAAGGGAGCAAAGGTCATCGTCGTTGACCCAAGGTATACGAAAACCGCTTCCAAGGCGGATATCCATGTGCGTATACGTCCGGGGACAGACATAGCTTTCCTCAACGGCATGATGAACTATGTTATTGAAAACAACCTTTTCTTCTACGACTATGTTTTAAATTATACCAACGCTTCCTGCCTGGTCAGCCCTGACTATGCTTATGAAGAAGGGCTTTTCTCGGGAGCGGAGGTTAAAGACGGTAAATTTACTTATGACAGCAAAAAATGGGACTATCAGAAAGACGGAGACGAGATCAAAAAAGACCCGACTTTGCAGGACCCTAGGTGTGTATTCCAGATTTTGAAGCAGCATATGTCCCGTTATGACTTAAACACGGTCAGCCAAATAACCGGCGCTCCGGAAAGCCTTCTGCGTGAAGCATACGACGCATATGGCGCCACCGGAAAACGGGATAAGGCAGGCAATTTGATCTATGCCATGGGGATTACCCAGCACAGCTACGGCGGCCAGAATGTCCGGGGGACGGCCATGGTCCAGCTGCTGCTCGGCAATATAGGAATCGCCGGGGGCGGGGTAAACGCACAGCGCGGCGAATCAAACGTGCAGGGTTCAACAGATATGGCCATGTTATATCACTATATACCCGGCTATCTTAACTGCCCCGTTGCGCCCAAACATCCCACTCTTGAAGAGTATATAAAAGTAGAAACACCAAAGACAAGCTACTGGTCCAATAAGCCCAAGTTTTTGATCAGCATGCTGAAAGCCTGGTACGGCGAGGAAGCCGCCAAAGAAAATGATTTCCGCTACGACTGGCTGCCCAAATTAGACGGCAAAGACCATTCACACATGGCTATCTTCGAAAAAATGGACGAAGGAGTAATCAAGGGCTTTTTTGCCTGGGGACAGAACCCTGCTGTAGGCGGGCCGCTTGCTTCGGCCGGACGTAAGGCCATGGAGAAGCTGGACTGGATGGTTTCCGTTGATCTGTTCCCGACAGAAACGGCAACTTTCTGGAAACGCCCCGGTGTAAACCCCGCCGACATTAAAACGGAAGTCTTTATGCTGCCGGCAGCTATGTCTTTCGAAAAAGAAGGTACGGTATCAAACAGCGGACGATGGATCCAGTTCCGCTGGAAGGCTGTCGACCCTCCCGGCGAAGCTGAAAGCGACCTCTGGATCGCCGATCGTCTTTTTAAAGCAATCCGTAATGAATACAAGTCCGGAGGTGTTTTTACAGATCCGATTATGAAAATGGTCTGGAATTATGACACCGCCGGAATGGATGAGCCCGATCTCGACAAAATTGGCAAAGAAATAAACGGATATACCATAGCTGACGGAGTTACTCTGGACTCGTTTGCCAAATTAACTGATGACGGCGCTACCGCCTGCGGAGTATGGATTTTTGCCGGTTATTGGTTCGAAGACCCCGATGCCAAAGTACCTGCCTGCAAAAGAAGAATTGATACGGATAAAAGCGGCCTGGGGCTTTATCCTAAGTGGTCCTTTGCCTGGCCTTTAAATCGGCGCATCGTTTATAACCGCTGTTCATGCGACCCGGCAGGCCAGCCCTGGGATCCGAAAAGAATGCTGGTTCAATGGGACGGCGCTAAGTGGGTAACCAACGATGTGCCTGATTTCGGCGCCAAGGACGCGAAAACTAAAGAGCCGGTACCGCCGGAGAAAACCGCCAAGGCGCCGTTCATCATGGTCCCTGAAGGCGTTGGAAAACTGTTCTCTTCAGGAATGAAGGATGGTCCTTTAACCGTGCATTATGAGCCGGTGGAAAGCCCTGTCAAGAACCTGATCAGCAAACAGCAAAGCAATCCTTTAGCTACCAAACGCAAGGGGAACTTCAGCAAGTTGGCCGAAACAGGCAGTAAGGAATTCCCCTACATTGCTACAACACACCGGTTGATCGAACATTATCAGAGCGGCGCCGTGACCAGAAACAGCCCCTGGCTGGTAGAACTGATGCCTGAAATGTTTGCCACTATCTCTCCGCAACTGTCTAAACAGCTCGGCATCAACGCGGGTGATACTGTTGTTGTAAGCAGCGCCCGAGGTGAAATCGAATGCAAGGCCAATGTCCTGCCTATTATACAACCAATGAAAGTAAACGGCGGCATAGTTGAGATTATTGGTCTTCCCTGGCACTGGGGTTATGCTGGTCTGGCTCCCGGAGCCACAGCTAACGATTTAACACCCTGTGTCGGCGATCCAAATACAAATATCCCGGAATATAAAGCCTTCCTCTGCAATATAAAAAAGAAGGCATAATGGAGGTGTAAAAATGCCCAAAGGTGTCCTAGTGGATGTTTCCCGCTGCATTGGCTGCAGAAGCTGTCAGGTCGCCTGCAAATCATGGAATGATTTGCCCGCCACGCCGACTGGTTTTAATAACAATTGGGATAATCCCCCGGATTTAACTGCCACCAATTGGACGCGGGTAGGCTACCACCTGATTGAAAAAGAGGGCCAGTTAAAATGGCGGTTCGTCAAGACTCAGTGCATGCATTGCGACGAGCCGGCCTGTGAATCAGCATGTTTTACCCATTCTTTTGTGAAGACAAAAGAAGGCGCGGTAATTTACAAGCCAACCGAACTAAACCAGGATTACTGCGTCGGCTGCCGCTACTGCATGATCGCCTGTCCGTTTTCAGTGCCGAAGTTTGAATGGGACAAAGCATTTCCCTTTGTCCGCAAGTGCCGGTTCTGTTACGACCGTATGAAGGAAGGGGATAAGCCCGCCTGTGTGACGACATGCCCGACCGGCGCCCTGCAATTTGGAGAAAGAGAAGAAATACTTGCCGAGGCTCATCAAAGAATTGACAGTAACCCCAACTACATTAAACATGTTTATGGAGAAAAAGAATACGGGGGCACTTCCTGGATGTATATCTCCGACGTTCCCTTTGAGGAACTTGGCTTTAAAACAAATGTTTCCGAAAAACCGATTCCTCTATATTCATGGGATATCCTCAAGTGGACTCCCTGGATTTTTGTGGGCTGGGGAGCAATCCTGACTGCATTATATACTTATAACAAAAGACGGGCCGAAGTTCATCATGAGGAAGAAATGTATGCGCCTGTCCAAGACGAGGAATAAGGAGGTGCTCGTTTAGGTGAATTATAAAATCTGGCGTTTTGGAAAGTGGACATTCCGGCTCACAACCACAAGATATATTTTAATGGCTTTAGTGGCAATTATGGTTGTTGCGGCAATCTTCCGTTTTGTCCTCGGACTTGGCGCGGTAACTAATTTAAATGACGACTGGCCGTGGGGATTGTGGATCGGCTTTGATTTGCTCTGCGGAATCGCACTAGCCGGCGGCGGCTTCAGCACTGCGCTGATCGTCCATGTCCTGCACAGAGAAAAATATGCGCCGATTGCCCGCGCAGCGCTTGTAACCTCCATGCTGGGCTACATAATCGCCCTGGTCAGCCTTCTGTTTGACATCGGAAGGTGGCATAACTGCTGGCGCCCCTTCTTTTACTGGGGATACCATTCTGTTTTGTTCGAAGTATTCTGGTGCATTGCTTTATACACGCTAGTTCAAGTCCTTGAGTTCGGAGATATTTTCTTTGAAAGGGTAAGGTCCCGTCCTCTGAAAGGCATCCTCGAAAAAGCAATGCCCTTTTTGCTGATTTTAGGAATTATCCTGCCTACCCTGCATCAATCGTCGCTGGGTTCGCTCTTCGTGGTAGCGGTAGACAAGCTTAATCCCTTATGGTGGTCAATGATTATCCCGTTCTTCTTTGTCTGGTCAGCCTTTTTCCTTGGGCCGGCAATGGTTACCTTTGAAGGCTCACTGGCTGCGAGGGCATACGGGAGACAGCCTGAAACAGAGGTTTACCAGAGCCTTGTGAAGGTTACAATGTGGATGATGATCGTTTACCTGATTGTAAAGATAATTGATCTAAACACCCGCGGCGTTTTCTCCCTTGCCTTCAACGGATCTTTCGAAAGCAACATGTTCCTTCTCGAAATGATCGGCGGGATAATCATACCGATTATAATGTACGCGATTCCCTCCATCAGAAAATCTCAGCAGGGAGTTGCCGTAGCATCGTTTTTGGTGGTCGCCGGTGTGGTCTTTAACCGTGCCAATGTCAACTTTACCGGCATGGCCCAGGCCGCAGGCGGAAGCTATTTCCCGGGCATCTGGGAATGGCTGATTACTCTTGGTTTCTGGAGCTTCCTGGTCCTGGCTTACTGCTTCATAGCTGAGAACTTTGGCATTCTTCCCAAGGAAGAACACACAGTATCTCACGCAGCGGGAGCACAAAAGAGTATAGCCGGTTAGTCTTTCGCAAAAGCAATAAAAAAAGCAGGACGCCTAAAAAAGGCGTCCTGCTTTTTTTATTAATTCTTTATTAATTTTCTATGGTTCGGCTCTTTTAATTGACTTCCTTAACTGTTAATATATCCTTTTTAACTTCTTCTTTTATTCCATTTGTAACCTCTGCAACCTCTTCTTTTATTCCATCTGTGACTTCTGTAACTTCGCTAAAACTTGAAACCGTAGCCCTGCGAAACTCATTCAGTGTCTTGCCCAGGGACCTCCCGACTTCAGGAAGTTTTCGCGGTCCGAAAATAATCAAAGCCAGCACCAAAATTAAGATAAGTTCAGGCATGCCCAGGCTGTTAAACATAAAACCACCCCTTATGTCATTTTCCGAAAGAACAAACAAATCATATCTAACATGATATAGTTCGTTGCAGAAGGCCAAAATTCCTGCATCCGCTAAATTATTTCAGCAACGGCTTTCAGTGCTTCTTTAACAGGGGCAAATCCTGTCCTGTGGATTGGCGCCGGGCCCAGGGAAGATAATATCTTCAGATGCGCAGGGGTTGGGTAACCTTTATTTTTGTTAAAGCCATATTCCGGATAAATTTGGTGGTAAACCTGCATGAGGTGGTCACGGGTGACCTTTGCCAGTATTGACGCCGCCGCTATAGAAGCGCTTGACCCGTCACCGCCGACAAGAACCTGCTGGGGAATCTGCAACTCTTTAATATATGTCCTGCCGTCTATAAGTATATAATCAGGAACAGCGTCAAGGCCTTCAACCGCCCTTTTCATAGCCAGGACAGACGCCCAATGGATATTTATCCACTTTATTTCACATACCGTCGCCAAACTCACCGACCAGGCTACGGCAGCCTTTTTAATCTGAACAGCAAGCGTTTCTCTTTTTGCTGCGGGAACTTTTTTTGAATCGTCCAGCCCGTACAGCTTGATCCGCTCCGGCAGGATAACCGCCGCAGCGACTACAGGGCCTGCCAAAGGGCCGCGGCCGGCCTCGTCGACACCGGCTATAAAAGAATAGCCTTTAAACCTGAGTTCCCTTTCATAACTGAGCAGGCTGTCCGGTTTTTCCTGAAGCCCGGCTGGTTCTTTCTTTTTCATTTGGCGTCTCCAGTGTAATCCGGCCTAATTTCCCTTCTTTGAATTCCTTTAAAATATGATCTGCGGTCCTTAGCCCGTCAACATTGCCACCGGCAGTTAAAAAACCCCTTTTTTTTCCGATGAGTTCGGCAAGTTGTTCAGTCCCCGGATAAACTTCATCAATTCCAAAATGCCCTTTTATTAAATCAGGTTTGTTGCAAACGAACCATTCAAGCAGCCATTGGGACACTTCCCCGGGATCAAAAACCTCTTTTTTTATTGCGCCTGTGGCAGCCAGTTTCATAGCCTGGTCTCTGTCCTCAAGTTTTGGCCATAAGATTCCCGGCATATCAAGCATTTCCAGCTTGTCACTAATGGAAATCCATTGCGGGCCCCGTGTAACACCGGGATACTGGCCGGTACGGGCCGGCTTGCTCCCTGCCATTTTATTGATAAACATAGATTTTCCGACATTCGGAATGCCTACTACCATACATCTCGGCAATGTGCGCCTGAGGGATTTTCTTTTTGATAACAATTTTTTTTCTAATATTGAACTCAGGGAACTGATGACGGCTTTCATACCGCGCCCGCTGATCAGATCGACCGGCATTGCTTCTATGCCATTTGCCTCAAACCACTTAATCCATGTTTTTGTATGCTGAGCGTCAGCCAAATCGGCCTTGCTCAGCAGAACATAAACAATCTTATCACCAAGGCGGGATGTTATGGAGGGATTATTACTGCTGGCGGGTATCCGTGCATCCAGCATTACAAAAACTGCATCCACAAGTTTGAGGTTCTTTTGGAGATCTTTCTTTGCCCTGGCCATATGGCCGGGGAACCAATTAATATTTGTATCACTCATTTTAGATATTATAAAAGCCTGGCCCTGTTAAAAGGCCAGTAGATCAATACTGCTTTACCGATGACATTTTCTTTTGGTAACGCTCCCCAAACCCTGCTGTCCTCGCTGTTTGGGCGATTGTCGCCAAGCATGAGATAACATCCGTTAGGAACTGTGACAGGTCCAAAATCATAAAAACTTAAATCCTCGGGCAGGTATTTTTCAGGGGTTTCCTTACCATTTATATAAAGGCGGTTGTTTTTCAGCGTTACCTGTTCACCTTCAAAGCCAATCAACCTTTTAATATAGTCTTTCCGAGGATCGCGGGGGTATTTAAAAACTATAATATCCCCACGCTGGGGTTCGCCAAGACGGTATGCAATCTTACTGACGATTATTCTATCCCCTACTAAAAGAGCAGGTTCCATTGATTGTGAAGGTATAAAGAAAGGCGCCAGTAAAAACAACCTGATTATTGTAGCCAGAATAACGGCAATTATTATAGATTCAAGTATCTCGGGGATCACAGGTTTTTTAGATCCCTCTGCAGAACCCTGGCCGGCAGGCTTGTCTTTTTTCTTATCCATTACATAACCCTTCCATTTGAAGATAAAAAAAGGACTGTCCCGCAGTCCCCTTTTGAACTAACTAGTTTTTCTCCCGTATGCGGGCATTTTTACCTGTAAGACCCCTTAAGTAATACAATCTCGCCCGCCTTACGAAACCCCTTCGAATAACTTCGATTTTTTCAATTTTAGGAGAATGAAGAGGAAACGTTCTTTCGACCCCTACTCCATATGAAACCCGGCGCACGGTAAAAGTTTCTCCCAAACCCATACCCCGGCGTCTGATAACAACTCCTTCAAAAATCTGGATTCGTTCCCTGCTGCCCTCAATTACCCTGACATGAACTTTTACTGTATTCCCCGGTTTAAAACCGGGCACCTCTTTTTTTATCTGCTCCTGTTCAAAAGATTGCAGAAGATTCACCTTTAGTTAGCCCACCTTTCCCAGGTCTGTCTCTTTTTTGTGCCTTCAAAATAACAACGAATTATTATAACACAAGGTTTTATCACCCTGCAAGCAATAATTCCCTTGTGTGGCAAAAGAAAAACTAAACCATTGTTACTATTCACAGTCCTATTTAATTTCCATTCATGACATAGAATGTTCTTTATCAAATAAATAACATCACCTATTCAATAGAGAAAAGGATAAAAGCGCGGAAAACGCAACATCAAAAGAAATAAATGCCGCGCTTTTTTTGATTAAAATTTTTTAAAAAAGCAGGAATCCAACCATCCGATGTCGAATATTGCATTATGAAAATCGCGGTGGAAGGAAATTCGTATGGAATATCGGACAAGGCCTGAAATAACAGAAGATAAGGTTGAACAGATCAGGGGCATCATCGCCGAAAATCCTGAATGGAACCGAACAAGGATATCGCAGCACATATGCCGGTTATGGGGATGGCAGAATCCCAACG
>DOTD01000043.1 GCA_003513005.1 Desulfotomaculum sp. | reverse complement strand
ACCGCAGAATGTAGTACCTAATTTTTTTCGATGGATCGAGGCTGCAAGGGGAGTTCGGGGTTTTGGAGGGGAAGGTTGGGCTAACCAAATACCTTACTGACCATTACATAATGAATCTTTAAGTGATTTGCATCATGGAAGGAGAAAATATGTTTACCGTAAGTAAAGCCGGAAAGAAAGACATTGAGGAAATGAGTTTGTTATTGCAGGAGCTTTTTACGCTGGAGAAAGATTTTACTCCCGATTGGCACAAACAACGGCAGGGACTGGAATTCATTTTGGAAAACTCCCACTACGGTATTCTTTTATTGCTCAAAAAAGAGAAAGAAATCTTGGGCATGGCCAATCTTTTAGTAACCGTGAGCACGGCGACAGGGGGCAAGGTTATTTTATTAGAAGATTTTATTATTAAAAAAAGTACAAGAAGAAAGGGTCTGGGCAAGTATTTTTGGGGGGAAATAAAGAAGCTGGCCCAAAAAGAAGGCTATGCTAGAATTACTTTACTGGTTGATAAAGATAATCGGCCTGCCCAGGGGTTTTACCTTTCCCAGGGCTTTAAAAAATCAAATATGGACTGCTGGCGTTACTATCTGCATCAATCTTAAAGAGACGCAATCTTCAATTGCAGGCATTTATAAGTTCGAGCATCAAAATTCCGGGGGCATAAAGGTCAACCCGACCCAAAGCGTAATCCTCAAAATTATGCCTGTGATTCTAAAATAGACCAAACAAGGAAGCAAAAAGAACGTCCCTTATGCTTGTGTCAAAAACATAATTGTGAAAAAGGGGGGTAAAAGAAGAGGGCAGCTTCAACGGCTAACACCTCCGGGGAAATCCGGCGGCCGGGCGGATGTCTCTGGCTTATGATGTCTTGGTCAAGGCGGTCAAAGCGATCCCCAAAGAGAAACTTACAGACCCCCTTGCCAAAGCGCTTGAAGCCGACTTCAAAACCGATGTCCTCTATCGAGTCAAAGCCCAGGAAGGGGACAGCAAACTTACACTGCTTCTAAACCTCTGCCAGGAAGCCCTGATGATACTGGGAGCACAGCAGGAGTCGGAAGAAGCGAGGATTCTCAAACGTTTTCTGGCCGAACAATCCACAACTGCAACTGAAAGCGGCAAACTGACACCTAAGCCCCAAAAGGAAATCACCTCCGGTTCCCTCCAGTCAGCGTATGATGAAGATGCCACCTATCGCAAGAAAGGGAATGTGAGCCAAAGCGGTTATGTGCTGGAAATATCCGAAACCTGTGACAAGAAAAACCCCTTTCAGCTCATTACCGATTACACCGTTGCTCCCAACAATACCAGCGATGTGGAAATCCTGCAGACCGTCTCCAGGGGATACGCGAAAACACCGGTTGTACCGACATGTATGTAGATGGCGGCTTCCACTCTGAGGATGTTCATCAAACCGCAGAAGAAAACGGAATAGAAATCCACCTCACCAACATGAGCGGAACGGAGCCTGCGAAGAAAATTCCCGTAACCGAATTTGACATGGCTGAAACCACCAATGTGATTAATAAATGTCCGGGAGGGTACGTTCCTAAACACGCCGGGGTCAGCGGAGGACAAACAGTAGCTCACTTTCCTCATGAGGCCTGCGCCAACTGCGAGTTTCGTGAACAATGCTACAGTAAAAAGCAAGCCAAGGATTGCGTTGTCCGCATTAACCTCAAGACAGTGAATGCCGGCCGGGAACGGGAAAAAATGAAAACAGGCCGCAAAGAGAACACCAGCAAGCGTGCAGGAATCGAAGGAAGCAATTCGGCGTTGAAGCGTGGGGGACTGGACAAGCTTGATGTTCGTGGAAAAGCCAAAAGCACGGTGGTATGCGGATTGAAAGTGACAGTGCAGAACATAAAGCGGTTTGTCTTTATTTTTTGCTTTTTAAGATACTTTATCTCCCCACGAGTACCAGTCCATAGGGTTGTAGGCGCGTTGGAGGAGGTATGGGCGAACAGCCCCGTCCCCATGGCTGTCCCGCGTGGCGCGCCATGATCAGGGTTAAATGTATTTTTCAAGATGGAGTGCAAAGAATATACTCTGTGAGTCTATGCTAAGGAGGATTTAAAACCTTGGCGGAAGAGAAAAAACAGGGTTTCTTTGCAAAGTTGGGTTCGATATTCACCTACCAGCCCCCCGAACACGATACTTTCGTGTTGCCCGAGTTGGGTGACGAGGAAAACTACCGGGCTTCGGCGGAAGATATGGGGCAAGCCGACCTGAAAAATTATATGGACCAGGATGATTTAATGAAGGCGGCTGGTGAAAAGAAAAAGGATGAGAATAAAGATAAAGATGAAAAGGATGAGAAAGAAAAAGAGATTAAAAGACAAACCAGCGCCGGCTTATTAAGAAGAGTCAGGAGCCGGAAAGAACCCAAAGAACCCGAAGAAAATAAGCAAAATGCCTCAAAAGAAGAAACTGGCGTTTCCCCCGACATTAATTTCAGCAGGGAATTGATCAAAAAAGAATTAAACGTTCCCACAAGCGTCGATGTGGTCGTGCGCGACTTTAAGCTGAACGGAAAAGTGGACGCCTTTTTAGTTTTTATAGACGGCATGGCCGACCGTGATGTGATCAACAACTTTATCCTGCGGCAGTTGATGAACCGTAACTTGTACGATAAGTATGAAGGCGGTTCCATGTTTGATTACGTCAAAGAAAACGTTCTGTCTGTACACCAGGTTGCCGATTTAACGGATTACGACAGCGCGATCAACCAGGCGCTGTTCGGAGTTACCGTCCTGTTTATTGACAGGGTCGGAAAATGCCTGGCTGTCGACACGAGAGGCTTTGAGAAAAGGAACATCGACAAGCCTATCATAGAAGCGGTGGTCAAGGGCTCCCAGGAGGCCTTCACCGAAAACCTGAAGACAAGCATGATCCAGATCAGAAGGATTATTAAGAACAAGGACCTGGTCAACGAATTCCTGACTGTCGGCGACTCGGACCAATCCGGAGCCAGTATCATGTATGTCAGGGGGATCACCAACCCCTCGCTGGTTAAAGAGGTTAAGAGAAGGCTGAAAAGCATAAAAGCTGATTTTGTTATGGGCGACGGGATGCTCGAGCAGTTTATCGAGGACGATCCCTGGAAGATTGTGCCCCAGGTCCTCACCACTGAACGCCCTGACCGGGTGGCTTCCCACCTGATGCAGGGGAGGGTAGCTATACTGACTGAAAGCACCCCCCTGGCCATGGTTGTCCCGGCTACGCTTTCAACATTTCTTCACAGTCCCGAGGATGTGCACCTGCGCTGGCAGTTCGGAACTTTTTTGCGTTTAATCAGGGTTTTTGCGGTACTGATAGCTCTTTTGCTGCCCGCTCTTTACATCTCGCTGGTCAACTTCCACCAGGAGATGATCCCTACGGAACTGCTGGTTTCCATCGCTTCTTCAAGGGAGGCTGTCCCCTTCCCAAGTATAGTTGAGCTTTTGCTGATGGAAATATCGTTTGAGCTGATCCGCGAGGCAGGGCTCAGGGTCCCCGGCATAATCGGGACCACCCTGGGAATTATCGGCGCCCTGATCCTTGGCCAGGCGGCTGTTGCGGCCAACATCGTCAGCCCTATCCTGATCATCGTCGTGGCTGTCACCGCGTTGGGGAATTTTGCGATTCCGTCTTACACGCTTGCCTTCGCGGTGAGGATTTTCAGATTTTTTTTTATTGCCCTGGGCGCTTCGCTTGGGTTCTTCGGAATGTCGGCCGGACTCGTCTTGCTCGGAGCCATGATGTGCAGCATAAAGAGTTTCGGCGTCCCCTTCCTTGCTCCGGCGTGGCCAAGGACACAGGATTCCGGAGATTTGATTATCAGAAAGCCTATCTGGAAACGTGAAAGAAGACCCGATGAGTTAAATACCCTTAATAAGATAAAACAGCCTGGGGTTTCCATGGGATGGGTCAAGGGAGAGCCGCCCGCGGGAGAAAAGGAGTAAAAAGGTGCTCAGGGAAGGAAAGATTGGAGTTTTTGAGGCAATAAGCGTTGTTTTAACTTCAATTGTTGTTAAAGTATTCTTTGCCAGCCCCAGGCAGTTGACGGAAACAGTCGGCCCGGCCGGCTGGCTTGTCCATGTGATTGCTGTTTCTGCGGCCCTGGTTGGCTTTCTGTTGATTTCCCTGCTTATGAAAAGGTTTTCGGGACAGGACCTCGTTTCCGTATTAGAAACGGTTTTCGGAAAGATTGCCGGAAACCTGATTAGCCTTATCTTAGCTGCAGTGATTCTTTTTAACGCAGTGTTATTTACCCGTGAGTTTTCGGAAGCTGTCAAGGCATATATTTTCCCGTCTACCCCCCCAAGTATGATTATGATTTTTTTTCTGGCGCCGGTGCTCTTAATGAGCTACCTTGGTTTTGAGAGCCTTGTCAAAACAGTTTCCTCATTCGTCTGGATCATCTTAATTTCTTTTATTAGTATTTTAATACTGTCCGGTCCTCAATATAATTTTTCCAATCTTTTTCCCCTTTTTGACGGAGGAATTGGTCACGTTGCCATAACCGCTCTGAACAGGACCTTAGTTTACGGGGATATCCTCGTTCTAACTGTATTTATCAATTCTCTCCAGGGGTTCGGGCATTTTAAAAAAGCAGGTCTGACAGCCGTTATAATTTCCGGGCTGTTTCTAATTTCCGGCTTTCTGGCCTATAACATGTCTTTCCCAAGATCTGTAGCTTCTGAAAATGCAATTCCAGCATATGCGATAACGAGAGCTATCGAGTTCGGGACATTTTTTCATAGGTTTGATCCCATCTATGTTTTTATCTGGAGCATCAGCGCAATGCTCGCCGTGGGTGTCAATTTATATGCTTTTATAAGCATTTACTGCAAGGTATTCAGGATTGAGGACCAAAAGCCGCTGGTCCTTCCGCTTGGTATAATATTATTCTCAATCGGCATTTTGATGCCCAGCACCACCGTGATTGTCAGCTTGTTAGGATTATTAAGGAGCTCCGGTTGGTCAATTTATTTCGGCATCCCCCTGCTGGCGCTGCTTATCGCTGCAGCCCGCGGCAAGAGAGGAGTAAAGAGTGATGCGCAGTAACCTGATTAAAAAAATAATCCTCGTATTACTTGTTGTCATCATACTGCCTGTTGGCGCGACCGGTTGCTACGACCGCTGGGAGCCGGACGATATTGCCTACGTTTTGGTAATGGGCTTTGACAAGGGTGTAACCGACAGGCTGCGGCTTACCCTGCAGATGGCCAGCTTCAGGGGCGGAGGCGGGAGCAACGGGGAGCAAAAAGACGGCGGGCAGGCTAGCGCTACCGAGACCGTGACTGTGGAATGCCCTTCCGTATATACCGGCATTAATATGGCAAATATAACTACTTCCAGAAAGATATCCATTATGCATACAAAATTTATTATCTTTTCCGAGGAAATGGCCAGATCGGATGACTTTGTAAAAATCATCATGGGCCTGCCTCGTTACAGGGAATTTAGAAAATCAACGCATATAGTTATCTCCAGGGGAAAGGCCGCCGATTTTATCGCGCAAAACAAAACCTTCTTAAGCATGCGCCCGGCCAAAGCCTTTTCGCTGATTCTTTCTCAGCAGGTCAGGGATTCTTTTTTACCCCGGGGGAGGTTTTTTGATTTTTACAATGGCTTGGAATCAGACATTGAAGAACCGGTGGCCATACTGGGCGGAGTCAACCCGCTTAAATTAAAGCAGCCCGGGGAAGGTCAGCGTCAGGAGTCGGTCAGCGGCGGGGAGTACGTTGCCGGTGATGTTCCCCGTCAAGGAGGCGTCAAGAGGGATTTCTTCGGCGCCGCCGTCTTCCGCAGCCCGAAGATGGTCGGCGTCCTTGACGGTGAGGAAACGAGAGCCCTGGGTATGGTGACGGGCGATCTGCGAAGAGGTTTCTTCACAATCAAAGACCCTGAAGCGCCAGATTGCATTGTGGCGCTGGACGTGCGCCCGGCCAGAAGGCCCCAGATCAATGTTAATGTAAAAGGCGACCGGCCTGTTGTAGATCTGACGGTGAGGCTGGAGGGTGAGATTCTGGCCGTGCAGAGCAACGTACACTATGAAGGAAAAGAGAAGAAGGCTGTTTTGGAAAGAGCTTTTGAGAAAGAGATCAGGGAGAGAATGGACAGCTTAGTCGACAAATGCCAGAATGAGTTCCGTTCGGATATCTTTGGTTTTGGCAGGGGCGCCATAACTCACTTTTTTACCGAAAAAGAATGGGACAGCTATAACTGGCCTGAAAAGTTTCCCACCGCGCAGGTAAATACTAAAGTAGACTTTATAATCCGAAGAACCGGCATGCTTTTGAAGGAATCACCCTTTGTCAGTGTAAGGGAGGAGGCTGCGGAATGAGATATGTTAGTTATCTTCTGGTCCTTTACACCATCGGCCGGCTGCTGGGGTTTGCCAGATACAGTTGGACCAAAGGCGACTGGCCGGCAGTAGCCGGCATACTGCTTCTGGCGGCGCTGACTCTGGCTGCGCCTCTCCTGGCCATAATTTTAGTAAGATAATTTTACTTTATTTTCAAACCGGATTGTTTATTTCAAATTGGTTGTTTATGCCCTTAATAAAATGACAGCCAAAAATCTCCGGGGGATGGATCGTAGGAGAATCGCCCTTCGGGGAAAAGGAGTGAAGAGATTGCTCAGGGAGGGAAAGATTGGAGTTTATGAGGCAACCTGCCTTGTTTTAATGGCTATTACGGCCAAGCTTTTTTTCGCCAGTCCCAGGGATTTGGCGGAAATGGTCGGGCCGGCAATGTGGCTTGAGCAATTAGTTGCTGTTTCTACAGCCCTGGTTGGCTTTCTGTTCATTTTCCTGCTGATGAAAAAGTTTCCCGGGCAGGACCTCGTTTCAGTGTTTGAAACGGTTTTTGGAAAAATAGCAGGGAGCGTAATCAGCATTGTTTTAGCTGCAGCAATTCTTTTTAATTCCGTAATGTTTACACGTGAGTTCTCAGAAGCGGTCAAGGTATATATCTATCCGCTTACCCCCCCAAGCATGATCATTATTTTTTTCCTGGTACCGGTTTTGATTATGATCTACCATGGTTTTGAGACTCTTGCCAGAACGGTTTCCTCCTTCATCTGGCTTTACGGAATCAGTATTATAAGTATTTTTATATTGGCTGTGCCTCTGTATAAATATTACAATCTTTTTCCTCTCTTTGACGGGGGAATTGAGCATCTTGCCATAATAGGCATAAGAAGGAGCACCGCTTACGGGGATATTCTGATTCTGGCGTTATTTATCAATTCCCTCCAGGATATTGAGCGTTTCAAAAAGGGGGGCCTGGCAGCCGTTCTTTTTTCCGGGCTGCTTCTTATTGCCGGCTTTTTGGTTTTAGATTTATCTTTTCCCAATAGTGTACTAGAAGAACAAACTATTCCCGTGCTGGCGTTAACCAGGGCGATCGAGTTTGGAACGTTCTTTCATCGGTTCGAGTCAGTCTATATTTTTCTATGGAGCATCAGCGCAATTCTTGCCGCAGGCATTAACTTATATGTTTTTACAAGCATCTACTGCAAAGTATTCAGGATTAAAGACCAAAAACCGCTTGTCCTTCCACTGGGAATAATAATTTTCTCCATAGGCCTTTTACTTCCCAGTATGACTGTGATTGTCGACCTTTTAAAGCTGATGTGGAACTACGGCTCTCTTATATATTTCGGTATCCCCATTCTAGCGCTGTTTGTCGCAGTGATTCGCGGCAAGAAAGGAGTTAAGACCAGTTCATGAAGCAAGAGACGGTTCTCCTTGCTTTCTTATCAGCCAGCTGAGATTTTGGGTTTGCAAAATGAGCACGAAGGCAGTTGACCTTACTAATACAAGATTATTTTCAGGATATAACTTGTCCTAATAAAGTTGACACTTTTATCCTAAACGGATAACATATTTTAGACGATAGAATAAAATCCGGAAAGGGAAGGAATTTTTTAATGCCCGAACAAATGGCCACGACTTACGATCCCGGGCTGGTCGAAAAGAAATGGTACCGCTTCTGGGAAGAAAATAAATTTTTTCACGCCAGGATTGATCAAGAAAAGAAACCCTTCTGCATTGTCATGCCCCCGCCCAACGTAACCGGGCAGCTGCACATGGGACATGCCCTGGACAACACTTTACAGGATATCCTAACCCGCTGGCGCCGCATGCAGGGGTACAACGCCCTCTGGCTGCCGGGCACTGACCATGCCGGCATAGCCACCCAGGCCAAGGTGGAGGAACAACTAACCAGCGAGGGAACGTCCAGGACTGAACTGGGCAGGAAGAAATTCCTTGACCGCGTATGGGCCTGGAAAGAAAAATATGGCGGGCGCATCACCCAGCAGCTACGCAGGCTGGGATCTTCCTGTGACTGGGACCGCGAACGGTTTACCATGGACGAGGGCTGCTCAAAGGCGGTCAGGGAAGTCTTCATCCGGCTTTATGAGCAGGGCTTGATTTACCGCGGCTACTATATAGTCAACTGGTGCCCCAGATGCCATACAACTATTTCCGATATCGAGGTGGAGCACCTGCCGGTGCCGGGACACCTGTATTATATAAAATATCCCGCCAAGCGCGGCGGGAAAAGCGTAATCATTGCCACCACGCGTCCGGAAACAATGCTTGGAGACGTGGCTGTGGCGGTCCACCCCGACGACGAGCGCTTTAAAAGCATAGTCGGGGAGACGCTGCTCCTCCCCCTAGTCGGCCGGGAAATGCCTTTGATCGCCGACGAGTACGTTGACAGGGAGTTTGGGACCGGTGCTCTCAAAATAACTCCAGCCCACGATCCCAACGACTTCGAGGTCGGCAAAAGGCACGACCTGGACTCGCCGCAGGTGATCGGGCCCGACGCGGCAATGACGGAAGACGCGGGAGCGGCTTACCGGGGCATCGACCGCTGGGAATGCCGCAAGCGCATTGTCAAAGACCTCGACGAACAGGGATACCTGATCAAAATCGAGGACCATGAACATGCCGTAGGCCACTGCTATCGCTGCCACACGATTATCGAGCCGATGCTTTCCCGGCAGTGGTTTGTGAAGATGGAGCCCCTGGCCAAACCGGCCATTGAGGCCGTCCGGGAAAACAGAATCGTTTATATTCCCGAGCGCTTTGCGAGAATTTACTTGAACTGGATGGAAAATATACGGGACTGGTGCATCTCCAGGCAGCTCTGGTGGGGGCACAGGATTCCCGTCTGGTACTGCCAGCAGTGCGACAATATAATTGCGGCGCCCGAAGATCCTGAAAGCTGTCCGCGCTGCGGGAGCAAAGACCTGGAACAGGACCCCGACGTGCTGGACACATGGTTCTCTTCCGCCCTCTGGCCCTTTTCCACTCTGGGCTGGCCGGAACAGACCGAAGATCTCAAATACTTTTACCCGACTTCGGTTATGGTCACGGGCAGGGATATTATCTTTTTCTGGGTGGCCAGGATGATCTTCAGCGGGCTGGCCTTTATGAACGAGGTCCCCTTTCGCGAAGTTTTTGTCCACGGGCTAGTCATGGACGCTCTGGGGCGTAAAATGAGCAAGTCTTTGGGTAACGGCGTCGACCCCATCGATGTAATCGAAGAATACGGCGCGGACAGCCTGCGCTTCATGCTTGTTACCGGAAACACCCCGGGCAACGACCTGCGCTTCCATTTTGAGAGGCTTGACGGGGCGCGCAACTTCGTCAACAAGATCTGGAACGCCTCACGTTTTGTGATTATGAATTTACAGGATTTCGATCCCGGCGCCAATCCGTCGGATAAGTCGTATACACTGGCCGACAGGTGGATTTTAAGCCGTTTTCAGGACACGGCTTCCAGTGTGACGGCCTGCCTGGAAAACTACGAACTGGGAGAAGCGGCCAGAATTATCTATGAGTTCACCTGGAACGAATTCTGCGACTGGTACGTGGAGCTGTGCAAATCAAGGCTTTACGGTAAAGACAGCGCGGCGCGGCAGACAGCCCAGCACGTGCTGGTCAGGGTCCTGAAAGGGACACTGGAACTCCTGCACCCCTTTATGCCTTTTATAACTGAAGACATCTGGCAGCGCCTGCCCCATCAGGGAGAAACCATCATGAAAACTTCCTGGCCGGAGTTTGAAGAGAACTTGCGGGATCCCGGCGCCGAGTCGGGGATGTTCGACCTGATGGAGATTACCCGTTCGATCCGGCGCTTAAGAAGTGAAATGAACGTCCCGCCGGGCAAAAAAGCCGCTATTATCCTGCTTGCGCCACAAGATACGAAGAATTTCCTCGGCAGCTGGTCTTCCTATCTTGAACAGCTTGCAGCCTGCCGTGTGGAAGTTTCCTCAAACTTGAATCAAAAACCCGCCAGGGCCGTCCACGCGGTCGCCAGAGGCGTGGAGATCTTTATGCCCCTGGAAGGCTTGATCGATATTGAGAAAGAGATCGCCCGGCTGGAAAAGGATCTGCTGGCCAGCGGGAAGGACCTCCAGCGGGTACAGGGCAAGCTGAACAACGAGAGCTTCCTGAAAAAAGCCGCCCCTGAGATAGTTGAAAAGGAAAGAGCAAAAGAAGGCGAACTTAAAAAAGCCATGGAGGCCGTCAACGAACGGCTGGAGATCTTGAAAAGCTAGCGAAGCAAGGGGACGTTAGCGCATTTTGCTTCCTGAAGCAAGGGGACGTTCATTTTGCTTCCTTGTTTGGTGAGGGCAATGCCTTAACCCAACTTTCCCCTCCAAAACCCCGAACTCCCCTTGCAGCCTCGATCCATCGAAAAAATTAGGTACTACATTCTGCGGTGCAAAACCGTATGTTTATTTTTCAGAGGGTCCTTGATCCCAAGTTTCTTATAGATATCCCGTTGCTCTGGTTCCGGCTGGCTGGATAACCGGATACTGTAAATCTTGTTTTCCTCTCCATGTAAAATTATTGTACTTCTGGTGTGTGTGCAAAGAATCTTTTTAATCGTTGACCATTGACGTGTATCTCCTTGTTCCCGTAAACCTGCCTCAATACCAATAAGTAAATGATAAGCCAG